>DRLX01000566.1 GCA_011322715.1 Desulfobulbaceae bacterium | reverse complement strand
GCGGAGATATGCGTGCTTGTCAGTGGCGACTGTCCATTAATCCATGCCCCGGCCATCGATCTGCTGATCTCGTCACTCAAGTCCCACCCGGAGGCAGACTTTGTCGCGGCCAAACCAGACAGCCAGGGCCACCGGCCGGCCTTGCAGGGTATCTCGGTTGCCAGGATCAAGACCTGGCAGCGTGCCGATGACCTGTCGGACCGGCCGGCTCTGAAGGAACACCATTTTCCGATCCTCCACCAGTGTCCTGATCTTTTCACCTGTCATAGGATCGCGCTTCAAAAAGACCTCTATGCCCCGTTTCATCATCGTTATTCAATAGATACCTGGGCGGATCTTGAATTCCATAATGTAGTGCACAACACCCTTGCAGCCAGCGGCTCCACCTACAGCCTTCCTGCGGCCGTCAACCTCCTGCGGCAGGATCAATCCCTTCTAACCATCAACAGCCATGTCCACCAGAAAGGTGTGGGAGAAATCGACAGGAAGGTCCTCATGGTGGTAGATGCCGGCGAAAAATACGGTTACGGGCATCTCATGCGGAGCCGTGAATTGGCGTTGCAGATCACGGAACGGCTTGGATGGCCGGTCACCTTCCTGGTAACCGACCAGGAGGCGACAAACTCCCTGGAGACGGTCGGACTCCGGGTACTGTCAAAGGATAAAGACACGACAGACCGCTCCGTATCCCTGCCAATGTACGATGGAAAAAATCCCGTCGAACTCCTTGGTCTCTCCGGCCCCGGGAATACCACCTGGCTTGCCTCCTTTGACCTGGTTATCCTGGACCTGAATTGCCAGAACAATCTGCCACCGGGGTGGAGACAGAGGTTTCCCGAAAGTTCAAGGGTCGTAATCATCGACCGGCTTGATGACTGGACCAGGGAATCGGACCTTGTCATTATTCCTGGTGTTACAGGACAAGTTCCCGAAAGCCAGTCCGCTGATGGGAAACCTGAAATTCTTACAGGACGCGACTATGTGATACTTCGCAGGGAAATCAGCAGGCTGACAGACCGGAAGATTCCCAAAAACATTGATCTACTGGCGTACCTGCATCACGAGTGGCAAAGAGATATCATCAAGAAATTTTCTGCAGCAACTGATCTTACTGTTCACATTATTGAGCGGCAACGTCCTGATTTTCATTACCTTATAGCGAGAAGCCGTGTGTTTTTAAGCGGATTTGGCGTTTCTTTTTACGAGGCCCTTGCCCTGGATGCCTACCCGGTAACCTGGGCGTTTTCCGCTGACCATTGCCGCGATGCCCGATGCTTTTACAGGCAGACCGGTCTCAGGGAGATCGTGGTACCCACCGATGCAACGCAGGACGAACTTTCCAGGACCATCAATCAGGCCCTGGTCGAGAAAACAGGACAGGTCATTGAGGACGGCACCTCCAACATTGTCCGCAAGATAAACTCTCTCCTGAAGCAACCCTGCGCATGACTGTCACATTTATCGCCGAGGTATCCAGCAACCACAATCAGAATCTCGGGCGCTGTTATCGCTTTATCGAGACAGCTGCCCAAATAGGATGTGCTGCGGTTAAATTTCAGCTGTTCCGGATCGACAAGCTCTTTGCCCCCTCTGTGCTGCAGCTAAGTGCTGAACATAGAAAAAGAAAACAATGGGAATTACCTACAGAATTTCTTCCCCTTCTCCATGAAAAATGCGCAGAACATGATATTGCATTTTCATGTACGCCCTTCTACCTGGAAGCGGTGAACGAACTCGCTCCGTATGTCAGCTTCTACAAGATCGCGTCCTACGAGCTGCCCTGGAAAGATCTCCTGATCGCCTGCGCTAGGAGCGGCAAACCCGTTGTTCTCTCCACCGGCATGGCGACCATGGAGGAAATAGACGAGGCGGTGACGACATTGCAGGCGGCGGGCTGTCGGGACCTCACACTCCTTCACTGCGTCTCCGCCTACCCGACGCCCGTGGACCAGTGCAACCTGGCGGTCATCGAAACACTCCGGCAACATTTCGGTTGCCGGGTCGGATGGTCCGATCACAGTGTATCGCCGGCCGTGATGTACCGGGCCGTGCACAGATGGAAGGCATCCATGATAGAGTTCCATCTCGATATCGATGGTCAGGGTGTCGAATACCCCCTGGGCCATTGCTGGCTTCCGCAAAAAGTCACAGAGGTGATCGAGACGATCCGGCTCGGCATGGAGGCTGATGGTGCCCCCGGAAAAAAGATCGTACCCTCGGAAGAGCCTGATCGCGCCTGGCGCCGGGATCCCCGTGACGGACTGCGTCCCCTGAGTCAAATCCGGTAACAACGGCAACCTAACCGGACAGACTGCGCTGTTGGTCTCCTTCATTCCTTTTCTTCAGGACCTCTTCTCAATAACGGAGCCTGTTAGCGATGAACAAGTTACATGAGTGGAAGCAGCACAGGGGGTATATTGTTCAGACCTGCGGAGAATTTGAGCTTATCGACTGCCAAACATGCCGTTTCAAACATGTTGTTCCCATCCCAGACATTGACGAGCTTGAGCATGTCTATCGCAACGAATATTACGCCAAAGACAAACCTCTCTATATTGAGGGCGTTACAAGAGATCTTGATTGGTGGCAGGGGGCATACAGTGACCGCTACCTGGAATTTTCAAAATATCTTCAGCCTGGAAGACGACGCATACTGGATGTAGGTTCAGGCCCTGGCTTCTTCCTGCAATACGGACTGCAACAGGGCTGGCAGGTCCTGGGTATCGAACCGTCCCAACAGGCCATTGACCACAGCCGCCAGTTGGGCGTACCAGTTATGGAAGGATTTCTAGATGACGACATGGCCAGACGTCTGGGAAAGTTCGATGCCATACACATGAACAACGTGCTTGAGCACCTGCCCGACCCGATCGACATGCTTAAACGCTGTCACGGGCTTCTTGATCCCGGCGGTATTCTGTGCGTTGTTGCACCCAACGACTTCAACCCATTCCAGACAGCTCTGCAGAAGGCCTGTAATTTCGATACCTGGTGGGTGGCTCCCCCCCATCACATCAACTACTTTGATTTTGACAGCCTGGAGCGACTCCTGACAAAATGTCAATTTGAAATCCTTGCCCGGGAAACCACCTTTCCAATCGACATGTTTCTGCTGATGGGAGATAATTATATCGCTGATGACTCACTAGGCCGAGCCTGCCACGTAAAGAGGATGACCTTTGAAAAAAATCTCAGGAAAGCCGGAATGAATCATTTGAAGCGAAAGATGTACCAAGCCCTTGCCTGTCATGGACTGGGGAGAGAGATTGTCCTGTTTGCCCGCTAGGAGATGAAATAGAAACAAGGCAACCTGATAATTATCTAGAAACAATCCTTTATTTGGCAAAACAGAGTCTTGGAACCTGGAACAGCTCATGTATCGACCAACGATTATTATTCAGGCCAGCTCACGTTCATGGTCAGGTGGCCCGGACCTCTGTATCAAGCCTGTGCAGGGAAAACCGGTGGTATTTCATACCATTCGAAGAGCCCTTGAAGCTTTCCCGGAGAGCAAACTGATTCTAGCTGCACCGGAATTTGACCGGGGAGGTATGCTGAACAATGTAGTTACAGAATTTCCTGCCAGCCAAGTACAGGTACATTATGCCCACGATACAAGCCCTCTTCTACGGATTCTGGAGGCGACCGAGAATTTATCCGTGTCTGATTACCTGGTACGTATCGACGGTGTGCACTTCTGTTTCGACAGTCAGGCTGCCCAGGAAATGCTGCAACAGGCTATTTCTAAGAAACTTGATGCGGTAAAACTTCCAGATGATTTTCCTGTGCAATTCGGTGTTGACATATACAGGATCGGGTCCCTGCGGCAACTCGGAAGTATCCTGATTAATCGCGAAGATAAACCGTTCCATGTCCACCCGAAATTTTTCATGTTTTCTCATCCTGAACAATTCTCCTGCGCTTACATCAAACAGGTACCTGAATATGAAGACTCTTTTCTCCAGACATGCCGCGAACAGGCAAAAGAAATCTATAACCAACATCGAATAGACTCAATATTCAAGCCCTTGTGGATGGGAAACCAGAGAGATTTTCATTATAAGATCGCGGAAACATACCTTGAAACCGACATGAAAGTTCTGGATATCGCTTGCGGTCAAGGATACGGTACAATCTATCTATCTGATAGAGTTGCAGAAATACACGGTGCAGACATTGATAACAATGTTATAGTTCATGCTAAATCTTTATCAAATAGAACAAATACTCATTTTCATGTCGAAGACATCACCGAAACAAGCTTTTCGGACAACACTTTTGATACTGTAATATCTATGGAAACCATTGAACATGTTGATGCAATGGCATGCTTAAAGGAACTTCATCGAATTATTCGCCCAGGAGGATTACTGATTTTAAGCACACCGCAAAACAGATTTGGACATATACCAATAATAACATCTCACACAATAGAGTATGATCTTGATGGAATAATAGAATTATGTAGAAAATATTTTACATTAGAAAAAGTTATCGGAATAAAAGCAGGTAGAATATATATACAAAATGATCCTATAGGATCAAATACTGTTATTATAGGAAGAAAATAATATTTACAAAAAAATAATGCGAGGTTAGTTGATCATAAAAATACTGATGAATATTTTTATCATATTGTAAAGATAACCATTTATTAATTACAAATCTAACCTGAAATATCATTTGATTGTCAACCATAAAAAACAATAGCAAAAAAAACAAATGAACATATCAACAGAAAGCTATAAAGAAAGCCGGTGCGACATAATAAAAACACTCAAAATCATCCAGGTTGGATATCCTAAATCAGGAAACTCCCTGCTACATAAATTATGCATACTTTCATTAGAAAAATTAGGAAAATATAAAACATTCATGAAATCATCAGGGCTATCAGAATGTTTCAAAAAGATATACACATTACATGGAGTAAACGAGCAATTTTTCAATCAAATTGAGATAGATTCAGTAAGAATAAACAGTGGCGACCTGCTATTAGTAAACCTATTCCCAGTAGACGATCTTCTTACATTAAACATCGAACCATCAACATTGCTTTCAACATCAAATCTCGTATGGAGCCATTGCCGTCCATCAGAAATACATTTATTTTTACTTAACTTCTCTATTAGATTTTACATAATAAGAGACGGAAGAGATGTTATAAATTCGTTAATACATCATACATGCAGAAAAGACATATTGAAACTTGTGCCAAAATACAAACTAGAGTCACCAGAAAAAGTTTACGAACGATACGATATATTCAAAAAATACATTTACGAATGGAAGCAAAACATACTTAGCTACAAGAAGATAAGTTATTTATTCACTGAAATTAGATTCGAAAATCTGAAAAAATTCGGATCAGATTATGAAAAAATATTATCGATATTCAAATTAGAAAAATTTCACGATAACTTTAAAGACAAATTAAAATTTGACGCTATGAAAAATGACTCACCATTACATCTACGAAAAGGAGTTACAGGTGACTGGAAAAATTATTTCAGTGACAAACATAAAAAAATATTTAAAGAAATTGCTGGTGACTTATTAATTGAGCTTGGATATGAAAAAGACAACAATTGGTAACATGCCATATTATTAATATATAGTGAATTATTTTCAAAATATCAATTCGCAGATTAGTCGCAAATTATTCCCGGTACATTCCGTTCTCAATGCATTCTGTTCCTGACAATTACCCACAATTCTCCCTGGGTAACATATGGGCCGATATAGGCATTTTTGAATATTTGCTTTGATTTTCAAAAAGTTGACCAGTAACGCATGTTAATGT
>DRLX01000565.1 GCA_011322715.1 Desulfobulbaceae bacterium | reverse complement strand
ATCCACCACCAGTAAAGGCATCTATGAGCATTGCTTAGGCACCTTGTATATAAGTACGCCAATAACCAAAACAAGTAGTATGGAAATCAAACCAAGGGCCGGAAAGACACACTGGATACCCCATGCCTGTTCCACATGGCGAACAATCAGGACGGCAACAGCACCCACGCCAAAAGTTAATACAAATTTCATACCATATGCAGAGCTGTGCATTTCAGGTGGTGTCAACCGAGCAACGAGGGTATTTTCAATCGGTTGCATGCCAAGCAGGAAAAATGAATGATAGATTGCAAGAACAACAAGTGGGATATCCGACAAAAGTCCCATGATCAATGCAGCCGGTACCGTCAGAAGGTGAAAACAAAAATAACTCCAGCGTAAATCAAATCGTTCCCCTATCCTACCGCCAAAATATTGCCCCAGCATCCCGACAAGATACAGAAATGAGGTTATGCCGGTCGCCACCACATTTGCTGACAGAGGGAAATTAAAAAAACCTGACAGCCAGTCAAAGATGCCGACGCCACGGACCTGAAAAAGTGCCGGCAAGGTAACGGTTGCGCCCCGATAGACAATGCCGCCAAGCATCATTGCCACAAGCAGGATTGCAAAACCGGACCAGGAAGCTCCATTGCCGTTTTCTCGTACAGCATGTGCTGCCCGTCTGGTTGCCCCTCCGGCCCGCATGAGTAAAAATAATCCAAAAAAATTCAACAAGGCAAGACCAATATAAACGGCGGCAGGACCAAACAAATAATTGACCAGTCCCGCCAGGACCGGGCCAAGGGCAAGACCAAGATTGCCGAACATACCGTTATACGCCATGCCGGTTGAAGTTTTCGATACACAACAGGCTATCCAACCAAGCCCGGCTGGATGATAAATTCCTGAGAACAAACCTATACCGGCCAGCGCAAGTTTGAGGGCCACCGGAGAGTCAATAAAAAACGCAGCCGTCAACCCACTGCAACCTGCCCCGACATAAAAAAGGGCAAGCAACGGTATGGCACCGATTTTATCGGCAGTATATCCCCAGAAAGGAGCCGACAACCCCATCAGCAGATACATGAAAAAGGCCAGATTGAGAGTATCGGCCATGGACATCTGCAAGAGACCGGAAAGGGGAAGAAGAATAGCTGGAAAAACGAGCATATTGAAATGGCAGAGAAAATGCCCGTAACAGGTCACGGAGAGAATGACACGATCCGTACCGGTCAGAATGTTTTTTTGTTGCCCCATTCAGGTATTCCCTCTTATCCCCGATTAATCATGCCGACATTGCCGACTTTGGTGAACAGGCAAAGTGTCGGGACAATACCAATTGATGCGGACATTTTTTCTATGATCACAAAGATTACGAGGCTATCAACGGTCATGCTTATTCTTCAACTTCCTCTTTTCTTGCAGCTTTCTTGCCTCCTGTTGCTCAATGCGTTTATATGCTACATAATACTTATAGATATTACTGACATAACGCACCGTCTCCCGGCCTATTCTCCTGGCGGCAATCACTTCAACATTATTAAACCAAACATTTGGATCAAGTCCCCTTTGTTTTGCCTCCCGGCGCAATTTTGCAATGCGCGCCGGTCCGGCATTATAGGCTGCAATGGTAAAAAGGTCACTATTCAGCTCGTCAAGCGAATCATCGGAGAAATACCTGTTTTTCACAAAACGCAAATATTTACTTCCGGCGTGAATGTTATTTTCTATCTTGTTGATATGATGAATACCTATATTTTTATCAGAGGCGGTTTTGGGCAGAACCTGCATGATACCAATGGCACCGTCATGACTTCTTTTTTTCTGATCAAGCCCTGATTCCTGGTAGGCCAGCGCCGTCAGCAGAAGATAAGGAAAATCATATTTACGGCCGTATTTTTTAAACAAATTAACTGTTTGTCCAAATTTTTTGCGTTCACCCACGCTTATGTTATTTCGTAGATAATCCGTTCTTTTCAAATAACGATTATAGAGAATATTACCCGTCAATGTTCCCTTTTTATTCTTGTGCACAAATGTATTAATTATTTTTTTAAGCTTAGGTGAAGTCTTTCTGACCGCCCAGGCAATATTGCCGCCGGTTCGTAATTTAAGTTTTGGATGCAGTTTGATATTGGAAAATATTTTGGCCCAAAGCTCTCCTTTTGACTGATCGACAACGATCATTGGAATCAATCCGGCATTCACCATTTCAAGAAGATCCTCATCCTCCAGATAGTCATCGACAAGCTCAATGCGAACAGATTTTTTCCCCAGGTCATGCAGGGATGTATTTAGACGTTGCAGCGATTCATAATAACTGGAATTCTTGCGAACGAACACTTTTCGACCGGCAAGGTCAAATATGCTGTGAAGATCGGGCCCGGGTCCATGGGTGAC
Organism: Desulfobulbaceae bacterium; assembly: GCA_011322715.1. Taxonomy (GTDB): domain Bacteria; phylum Desulfobacterota; class Desulfobulbia; order Desulfobulbales; family Desulfobulbaceae; genus DRLX01. The sequence continues at coordinate 2,457 of DRLX01000565.1, read as the reverse complement.
AATGATCTCATTGATACCCGTAAGAAGTGGGGTGGAAAAATCGACACGTTTACTGCGTCCCGGAGTGATAGTAAGATTGCCTGCGGCAATATCTCCGTACCCGGCAATGAGATCAGGTAAAAGATTTTTCCGTGACGTGGGGATTGTTATAATCTTAACTTGCAAATGTTTATTTTTTAACCTTTTGTTGATGAATTTTTCAAAATGCATCAAGGCTTCATAGGTCAAACCGCGCCTTTGCCCCTGATCAACAAAAAAGAAGGTCTTGCTTGGTGGAACAAGTGCTCTGATTATCCTGTGCTTCACCATTTCCGGATAATCGCCCATCATTTTTTGACGAATCAAGGTCTCCATTCCGTCTTCATCAGCAGGACCACCGGCGGCATGGGCCGGGCACAAATAGCAAGAAGGAATGACCGGAAAAATAGACGACAATAACAATGCCATGACCAGGAAGAAGCGGGAAGCATGCTTTTTTATCATTGAATCCTCCATATCATGCAGTGGTTCTCGGGAAATACCCGACATCATAACCCATAAAGCCCGGGAAAAACGACAATAGAGGCAAGCACAGCCATCTGGATACAGATAAAGGGTATTACTCCCTTGTAAATATCAATGGTACTCACCTCCGGAGGACAAACCCCTTTTAAGTAAAAAAGTGAAAAACCAAAGGGTGGCGTAAGAAAAGACGTCTGCAGGTTCATGGCAATGAGGATGGCAAACCACATGGGGTTAATACCGATATTATCGGCAATTGGAAGAAGGATGGGCACGACAATATAGGAAATTTCTATGAAATCGATAAAGAACCCGAGCAGCATGATGGAAAGCATGGAGAGCAGGAGAAAACCCCATTTTTCACCGGGCAGCGCCATCATGAACTGTTCAACCAGGCTGTCGGCGCCGGTATAGACAAAGACCATGGAAAAAGCGGTTGCCCCGATCAGGATGGCAAAGACCATGGCGGTAATTTTAACTGTTTCCAGGGCGGATTCTCTGACAATTTTCAGGCTGAGTTTTTTATACAACGCAGCCAGAACAAGCGAACCTAGTGCGCCGACGGATGCCGATTCCGTAGGGGTTGCAATGCCGGCAAAGATTGAACCCAGAACCATGATAATCAGTGAAAGAGTGGGAATAATGGCCAGCAGAGCCTTTTTGATCACAGTGGTCCTTTTTTCATCACCCACCTCTATTGCCGGGGCAAGTTCCGGTTTGACAAAAGAAACAACGAGGATATAGAGGATATAGCAACCAACAAGGACGAGTCCTGGGGCAAGGGCCGCCTGAAAAAGGTCTCCCACAGGCAGTTGAAAGACGTCACCCAGAATAATAAGCACAATAGATGGAGGAATAATCTGGCCCAGGGTGCCGGATGCGCAGATGGTGCCGGTGGCAAGTTTTTTTGAATACCCATATTTGAGCATAACGGGCAGGGAAATTACGCCCATGGCAACCACCGAGGCGCCGACGACACCGGTTGATGCAGCAAGCAAAGTACCGACAAGTACCGTTGAGATGGCGACTCCACCGCGAATTTTCCCAAACAAAATTCCCATTGACTCAAGTAATCGTTCAGCAAGTTCTGATTTTTGAAGAACAATACCCATCAGGATAAAGAGCGGAATAGCCATCAGGATGGTATTTGTCATAATTGCATAAATGCGAAAGGGCATCATGGAAAACATGAGAAAAAACTCTTCCGCGACACCTGAAAAGGTTGGATCGGGAAGCATTTGCACAAAAGCGGCGATTGCCCCGAAAAACATGGCGACGGCCCCGAAGGTGAAGGCCACGGGATAACCGACGACCAGCAGCACCAGGGCTGCAAAAAACATGATAAGGCCGATCATCTCTTTGCCTCCCTGTATATTCTGATATTTTGCAGGATATAGCCAACGGCGCTGAAGAGAAGAAAGCCAAAGGCTACCGGAATCATACCTTTTATCAGCCATCGGCAGGGTAACCCTCCGGGATCTTCTGAGATTTCACATATTTCCCAGGAATCTTTGACAAATTCAAAGGACCCGAAAAATATCAGCAGGGCCACGGGCATAAGAAAGAACAACGTGCCGACGATATTGATGACCGCCTTTTTCCTCACGCTTAAGGTATCGTAAAGAAAATCAACCCGGACGTGTCCTTCGTCCTTAAGAGCCACTGAAATACCCAGCAGGATGACCACCCCAAAAAGATGCCATTCTAGTTCCTGCATGCCCACGGAACTGTTATGGAATGCGTAACGCATCATGACATCAAAAGAGACGTTAAGGACCATCAATATAAGGAAAAAACAGGTCAAGTGACCGACAAAATCGACAACCCTCGCAATGGCTTTTTCTATAGTGTTCAACATTGGATCATGTACCTGAAAATGGTCGGCATCGTAAACAGCATCGACGCCGACGTCGGTAAGGTGTGGACCCGAAGAGTACACTCTCCAGGCTCATTTAT
>DRLX01000564.1 GCA_011322715.1 Desulfobulbaceae bacterium | reverse complement strand
TCTTTTTACACTTTTTGCAGGAACCAAGAGTATCAAAAGAGATATACCCGCATTTTGGACAACGCATATTTTTTCCGCCTTATCTGTGTTGTATTTCGGCCGTGCCGGCCACCTTGATAAAAAGGTATCTTGTTTGTTCTCCGAAGAAAAAACAGCAGCATGTGGAGAATAAAACTCTCTATGCACATTACACTACATGCATTATGTCATACGCAAAGAGAAAAAATCAAGGTGGAATTGAAAAAAGCATCAAGGCCTGTCCGGGTAAGTGAAAAAAACAAAGGTTCAAATTCCATTCGTACTCTTCATAGACCGGGAAAAAGAAAAATGAGGCTTGAAAAAAACCGCCTTGCATTGTTCGTTGATTTCCATATACTACTTATAGTTATACATTTTTTGCACAGAGCTTTGTCAACGTAACGGTTTTTCGAAAGAGAGTCAGCTATGCCGCCAGCGCCCCGGACCATCATGACCCATGAATTTCGGGTCAATCTGATTCACCTGGTGCTTTCTTCCCTTGTCGTTAATCTGCTGGCTCTGGCCATGCCCATTATGATGCTGCAGACCTATGATCGTATTTTGCCGCATCATGGAGTGGGTACCTTGACCCTGCTGGTTCTGGGCGTCATTACCGCTGTTTTCTTCGAAATGTTTTTGCGCATTGCCCGTTCCTATCTTACCTCATGGTCAGGCGCGGTTTTTGAACATAAAACCTCCTGCAGTGCCATGGAGCATATCCTGCAATCCCCGATGCAGCGTTTTGAGGAACAGGGTTCCGGCACCTATCTGCAGAAAATGGCCTCAATTAGCCGTCTGCGCGGCTTTTATTCCGGACAGGCCCTTCTTACCATTGTTGATCTGCCGTTTATCTTTATCTTTCTTTTTCTTATCTACTATATAGCCGGCAATCTTGTTTTTGTTCCCCTGGGACTGTTTTGCGCCTTCAGCCTGCTGGCCTGGTTTGTCGGCTACAAGCTGCGAAAACAGGTTCGGGAGCAGGATTTTTCAGGAAAGATACGCTATAATTTTATCATTGAGACCCTGTCCGGGATTCATACACTGAAGGGACTCGGCCTGGAAAAATTTTTTCTCCGCCGCAACGACCGTCTGCAGACCAGGATTTCTTCGTCCCATTACCAGGTCGCCCTGACCAATAATATTGCCATAAACTGTGGGAGAATTTTTTCCCAGATTATGACGGTTGCCGTGGTGTCGTTCGGGGCGCTCAAGGTTATCCACGGCGACATGGGGACCGGTGGACTTGCCGCCTGTGTCCTGCTGTCCGGCAGAATCATGCAGCCGGTGCAGCGGGCCCTTTCCCTCTGGACCAGGTTCCAGTCTTTTTTTATCGACCGAAAGGAACTGCAGGATATCTTTAACCTGCCGACCACGACCTATTCGGACACCAAAAAGATAAAACAGCCGGTTGGGCATGTCCGGTTTCACGATGTTTCTTTCCGCTATGAGCCGGATAGCCCCATGTTACTTCGGAATCTGGATCTGGAGCTGAATCCGGGGGATTCCATCGCCATATCCGGTAGCGCCGGGTCCGGAAAGACCACCATTCTCCATATGATTACCGGTTTGATTAAACCCACAAAAGGAACGATCCTTGTCGACGGTGCTCATCCGCACCTGGTCAAGCCGGCCCTGCTCAGCGCCCATGTCGGTTATCTGCCGGAAAAAGGCACTATTTTTTATGGAACCATTCGCGAAAACCTCACCTTTTTCAACACCGTCAATGAAGATGACGCCATGACCGCCGCCAGGCTACTTGGGATAGACGATGCCGTGGCCATCCTTCCGGCCGGTTATGAGACCCAGCTGACCGACAACGTCACCGATCCCATCCCGCCAGGCCTGAAACAGCGAATCGCCATTGCCCGCGTATTGGCCAATAAACCCAGGGTCATCCTTTTTGACAATGCCGATCGTGGTCTGGACAAGCATGGCTATAACCTGATATTCAGCCTGCTTGGCCGGTTGAGACCCCGCACTGTTATGGTTATTATCTCGGATGACCGCAATATCCTGCGCCTTGCCGACCGGGAATATTTTCTCCATCACGGCAGGCTCCAGGAAGCCGCGCCGGCGGATTCCAAGGTCCATAACGTTCTTCCTTTCAGGGAATTCAGGATATGAGCGGCACGGCCCAGTTTCTTTCTCAGGCGGAAGAATTTCGCCGGGTTCTTGAACCCGCCGGTTGGCTGGGACTGGACAGGGTTTCCCCCCATGCCCGCGCCCTTACCTTTCTTCTTCCGGCCCTGGGGTGGCGGGGGCAGGCAAAACAGATATGTGAGGCCCTGCCGCATATGCCGGGCGAGTTGGATAAAATCGATCTGCTCAACTCTATGATCAATCTGGGATTCTATGCCCGCTCAACAACTTTGCATCTGCACAATACCGATTCCCGCTTAACGCCCTGTCTGTTCGTCTGCAAGGATGATGTCCCCTACATTCTCTTGCCGGATGCGGAAAAAACAGGGTGTGAGGTCTATAATCCCGCCGATGATTCCATCAGGCCGCTCGCGGAAGTTTCCGACTGCTATGGAACGCTCTATCGTTTCACCATGCAGACCCCGGACACCATTACCGGCGACAAGGTCCGGTCCAATGTCAGTGAGAAACCCTTCCGCTGGTTTAGGCAGTTGATACGCCGTTTCGATACAATTTTTCTCCAGGCATTTATGGTCAGTTTCCTGATTAATGTGCTGGCCCTTGCCTCTTCGCTGTTTGTTATGGTCGTCTATGACAAGGTTATCGGCAGCAGGTCTGTGGAAACCTTGCAATACCTGGTGTTCGGGGCTGTTCTGGCCATGATCATGGAGGCGATTCTCCGCTACCTCAGGGCCCGCAGCCTTGCCTTTTTCGGGGTCAGAATTGATGCCATCACCAGCCAGCTCATCTTTGAACGTCTTCTTTTTCTGCCGCCCCGCCTCATCGAAAGTTCGTCTATCCCCTCGCAGGTGGCACGGATAAAAGATTTTGATTCCATCAGGGATTTTTTTGCCGGTCCAACCGGAATTGCTGTCATGGAGCTTCCCTTTACGATCATTTTTTTTATTACCATCGCGGTTATCGGTGGGCCGCTGGCCGTGGTACCGGTGATCCTCGGTTTCTGTTATTTGCTCCTGGCCTTGATCATGCTGCCCAGAATCCAGGCCCGGACCGAGGAAGGCGCGGTGGCCGGTGTGAAACGACAGGCCCTGCTGGTGGAAACCATGCAGAAGATACGCGCTTTAAAGGCCCATGGTCTTGCCGATACCTGGTGGCAGCGTTTTCATGAACTCTCCGGTCAGTCCGCCATGACCGGGTTTTCCTCCGCCTTTCTCTCCTCTCTTATCGAGGCCTTTGCCTACGGGTTATCGGTTATTGCCGGTATCGGTACCCTTACCTTCGGTATCTGGCTGGTCTGGCAGGGCCGGATAACCACCGGCGCTCTGATTGCCTCCATGATGCTGGTATGGCGGGTGTTGACCCCCATGCAGGCCATCGTCAATTCTCTGATTCGTATCCGTTTTATTTTCCGCTCCATCGCCCAGGTGCATAAACTGGTCCGTACCCCGCCGGAAGGAAAACTCACCGCCGTTGACCCGGAGCTTTTCCGCCTGAGGGGAGATATCACCTTCAACGGTGTCGGGCTCCGCTATACCGGCGAACAAGGGCCGATTATTTCGGGCATGAATTTGCAGATTAAGGCCGGAGAAATCATTGCCGTCGCCGGTGGCTCGGGTTCGGGAAAAACGTCCATCCTCAAGCTGGCCAACGGCCTCTATACCCCGCAGATGGGCTCTATCCTTATTGACGGTCTTGATATAAGGCAGCGGGACCCTGTGGAACTGCGGAAGAACATCTCCTATGTGCCGCAGCTTATAGAACTTTTTCACGGTACCATTGAAAAAAATCTACGCATGGTCAAACCGGATGCCACCGATGATGAGCTGATGGAGGCGATTACCTGGGCCGGTGCCATGGAAGAAATTCGCGCTTTGCCCAGGGGGCTCAATACTTTTATCGGCGATTACCGGTCCGAACAGCTCTCTTCGGTCTTCGCCTTTCAATTAAATCTGGCCCGAGGGTATCTGCGTGATGCTCCAATCATGCTCTTTGATGAGTTTCCTTCGGCGATCATCAACGACACAGCCGGAGAACTGTTTCGTGAGTATCTACAGAAAATGAGAGGAAAACGGACTATTCTTTTTGTGACTGATCGCAAGGCCGATGTCCTGCTGGCCGATCGGTTGATCTACTTAACCGGTACCGGTCAGGTGCTGGCCGGTCAGCCCGATGAGTTGCTCAACGCTTTGCAGGGATAGCCATGAACACATATACCGGACATGTTGACAGGCTTGTTGTCAGTGTTGAAACGTCCAATTCAGGTGAAACAGTATTTTTCCGTTACGGGCATGCTATAACCAGGCAGGGACACCATGGCACGAAATAATCGAGATAAAACCGAGCAACTGCGGATCCTTTCACAGTCGGTAATGCTGGAAGAGGCCCGTACGCCGTACCTCATTCGCACCACCATGCTGATTATCTGTTTGGCTTTTTTCATTTTCGTCGGCTGGACGGCCTGCACGAAAATCAAGGAAATGGCACGAACAACCGGCGCAATCGTGCCGTCTTCCTATGTCCAGTCCATTCAGCATCTTGAGGGCGGCATCGTCAAGGAAATCCTTGTCCGGGATGATGATGCGGTCAAAAAAGGGCAGGTCCTGCTGCGGCTGGAAGGTGAGGGCGTGCGCAGTGATTATGGTCGGGTCATGACGAAATTGCGCCTGCTGCAGTTGCGGGCGGCCAGGCTGCGCGCCTTTATCAGTGGCGATCGGGACGCGTTTGATCGACTCAACAAAGAGTACGGCAAGTTGAGTTCAACCGAAAATGACATCCTGGCGTCAATGTTTGATTCGCTCAAAAGGGAACAGGAAATCCTCAAACAGCAGTTGATTCAAAAAGAAGAGCAGAAAAAACTGCTTGAACAGGAACTGGCCACAGCCCGAAAAGCCCTGCAGATTGCCCGCACTTCCTTTAAAACCCAGGACAAACTGTATAAAGAACGGCTGGTTTCCGAAACCACTTACTTGGCGGTTGTCCGGGAAATGAACCAGCAGCAGGGTCAGGTAAACTCACTGCAGATCAAGATAAATCAGGCGGAAGATGCGATCAGTGAATACAAATGGCGTCTGCAGTCCATCGTTACCGAAGCCAGGAACAAGGCCCTGCAGCAGCTCGGAACCCTTGAAAGCGAACTGGCGGAAACCCGGCAGATTAAAGACAAACTCGAACGACGGATTGCGCGGCTGGATATACGATCGCCGGTGGATGGGCTGGTCAAGGGCCTTGAGATCCACACCGTCGGCGGTGTTATCGCTCCTGGTCGACAGCTGATGGAAATTGTTCCGGCCGGCAGTGATCTTCTGGCGGAGGTCAAGGTTTCACCAAATGATATCGGCCATATAAAGGTTGGTTTTCCTGCTATCGTGAAAATAACCTCGTATGATTTTTCCAGGTACGGATCGATAACCGGTACCGTCACCGGTCTGTCCGCCACCACCTTCGCTGATCAGCGCGGGCATACATTCTACAAGGGAATGATTACACTAGAAAAAAATTATGTCGGCAATAATCCGCAACAAAATCTGATTTTACCGGGGATGATCGTCAATGCGGATATCATTACCGGTGAAAAGAGCCTGTTGTCCTATTTTCTGAAGCCGATCTACAAGGCCCTGAATTCGGCATTTATTGAACGATGATGGCGTCGTAAAAACTTCGATCTACTGCGTCGTGTGTCCTGTGGCGATTCTGAACATACTACTGTATAGTTAAGACCCGCTACAGAACACCACTCCTCGGAGTCTACGCTTCGCTCCGCTTACCTGTATATCTGTGTTTTTACTTAGCCATCTTTAGCCATTGCCTGAACTTTTTACGAGTTCATCAACGATAATAGTAAAAGAAAACACGGGAAAATAATGAGTTCAACGAGTAGCGCCGCCGTCGGTTACGGCATGCGGATGAAAAAGACATCCATCCTGGTTGTGGATGATAATCCAACGACCCTGCATCTTCTTGCCCGTATTCTGGAGGGAGAGGGATATGAAATCACCCGCGCCGCCAATGGCCTTGAGGCCATGAATGAGCTGCGAAGCCGGACGGATAATTTTGATGTTATCGTCCTTGATCGGATGATGCCGGTCATGGATGGGATGGAGGTGACGGCAAAAATCCTTGCCGACAGCGATCTTAAACATATCCCCATTATCATGCAGACAGCCGCCGATCAACCGGAGCAGATCAGCGAAGGTATCAAGGCCGGCGTCTTTTACTATCTGACCAAACCCATTGAACGAAAAACCCTGCTTTCCGTTGTTTCTTCGGCGGTCAAAGAGGTTGAGCAGCGACGGGTGCTCCGGGCCGAGATGCTTCGTCACCGGATGAGTTTTGGTCTTATCCAGGTATTAAAGGGAAGCTGCCGGACCCTTGACGAGGCGGAAAGCCTGGCCTCCTTTCTTGCCAACTGTTTTCCCGACCCGGACCGGGCCTTGACCGGTATCTCGGAAATACTGATCAACGGTGTTGAACATGGAAATCTCGGTATCAGTTATGATGAAAAAACACGACTGATGGACGAAAATCTGTGGAGAGAAGAGGTCAATAAACGTTTGCGGCTTCCTGAATTCAAAGATAAAAAAGTAACCGTTATCTTTGAAAAAAAAGAGAGTACCTATTATCTGCAGATCACCGACCAGGGCAAGGGATTCAACTGGAAATCCTTTCTTGAATTCGATCCATCCCGGGCCTCACATAATCACGGCCGCGGCATTGCCATGGCCAACATGATCGCCTTTGACCGGTTGGTCTATAATGAACAGGGCAATCAGGTCACTGCAGTTATGGAAGTCAAACCCGAAGCACCGGAAATCGACACATATTGGGGCTGATCATCCGGTCATTGGTTCACGAGTCGATGCCTGGTATCGGTGGTAATTTCCATTTTGTAATAAGAAATACCTTCATGGATTCCGGGAAAGGCCCTTTCCCGCAGATATTGCGAAACTCCATGATTTAATAGCAAAAAAAAGTTGGTTGGTTTTGGCCCGCCTTTTGCTTCGTTTTCGGTAGAGTACTGGAT
>DRLX01000563.1 GCA_011322715.1 Desulfobulbaceae bacterium | reverse complement strand
TGTAGCCGTGGCCTTGAGCATGTCACCCATGCCGCCGAAAAATCCGGCAACAACTGCCCTTGCCGCTGCCGCACCCATTCTGGACACAACCCGTCCCGACAGACCGACCTTGCTATCTGAATCGGTCACAAATCCTTTGATTGGGGTATCAATGACGGCCTTGCCCTCGTTACTGAGGCAGGACAGTGAAACCAGCCGTACATCGGCTCTTTCCTTATCCAGTCTGCCTACAGCCTCGGCGATTACAAAACAGCCTTCCAGTTCGGCCTTAATGTCATTGGGCAATACCGCCGGAGTTTGAATCCTGAGCAGGAGCGGTTCCGGGTTACTTCTCCCCTTCCCCGATGTAGAAGCATCGAAACCGGTCAACAGCTTGGCCTCCATAAAGGAAGGTGGTAAATACACTGTCCGGCCTTTTTTTTTATCGGTATTCTCCGGACTCGTTGCAACCGGATTTGACAACACAGTAATATCGCCTATCATCTGCGGTTCCCCCGGCGGTGGCGGAGTTGAACCTGCCGACTTGCCAACGGGTAGAGGCAGGGGCCACTCTTGAACTTTTTGCTCCTTTTTCAATGGGGGCGGCTGCATCGCTGATTTTTTTGCCACATCTTCAGCCGTTGGAATTTCCGGCAGTTTTTCCTTGTTCTTCTGTTCTGCTATACTTTGAGGATGGTTTTGTTTTTTCTGAATGTCCTCGATCTTCTTGCTCAACTCTTCAAGCTTTCTTCGCTGTTCACGCAGCATGGTTTTCTGGATCAGATCCGGCTCAAGCTGTATGGACTTGCTCCCCTGATTTTCGGTAACATTTTGTATTTTTTTGGACCTGGAGTTATATCCTGATATGGTGATAAGCAGGATGACAATGCCCACCAAAGACCAGATAACGATCTTCTTTCGATTCGGTTCCAGGCTGTTGAATCTTTCTTTTAACTTCATCAGTCCCTCTCCTTTTTCTCGACCACAAAAACCCTGGTTGATTCACCGGGTTTTAGGCTGTGATCTTCAACGGCAACCGCCAGTATGGAATCGCTGACTGCCGGAGACAGAAAATCTTGTTCTTCAACCTGGATTCTTTTTATAGCCCTGGAAGTAACCTGAAATTTTTTCATCCGCAGTCCGACGCCATCCACGTCTACGGCCTGAACCAGGGTTGTGGTGAAATTGGGAGACAGGGGAACTTCCTTCTTGGATTCAGCTATCCGATAGCTGGTGGGATAGGATTCATTGTAGGCTTCCCTGATGATCTGCAGGGCCTGCTTTTCCAGGGGCATGTTTTTGTAATGGGCGATATTTTTCTTGAAGGATTTACCCTTGGGAGACGCAAGCCGCCTGGTGACGGAAGGTATATCTTTTGGTATTACAATAAGGCTATACACAACGTTGTCACAAACTGCGAACAACTCGCATGGTTCCGAGGCATAGGTGTACTCCCCTCCGTCATCCTCAACCTTGAATTTAATAAAAGCACTGTTGCCGGAAAAATGACCGATCAACCCTTTTTCTTTGGAGAAAATAAGATCATTCATCTGGCCAGGGCAGACGATCCGATTGATATCGTGATTGGAAACCGCAACTTCGGTCGATACCTCCGGGAGTATCATTTCTGCAGCCGACGCATTGGTTACAATTGAGAGCAGCAGCAATGTCCCTGCGAGTTGTTTTATCATTTTTCCCCTCCCACACTCTTTTCTTTGATGGACATGATATAGAGCCGTCCGTCCTGGATTCGATAATTGATAAGATACGTTTTGGTTGTATTCTCAAGCAGGGTATTGACGGCGGCAAACTGTTTTAAGTTGCCGAAAACTTCCATGGTATTTGTATTTTCCTTAAGTGTTATTTTTTCCAGGTAAAACACCGAGCTGACCTGGGATTCTTCGATTCTGCTTGCCAGGGAATACCACTCCTTTGAAGCCGTGGGATATGATTCAGGGGCGTAGTAGGAAAGAAGTTCTTCAAATTGCCCTCTTGCAGTGGGCGGTGAATAGGTAGCGGCCAGATTGACGACCCGCCGGCATATATCTTTTATGTAATTATCGGTGGGCCTGCCCTGCACAAACTCGACCGTGCCGGTCATTTTAGGCGGTATCAAGACAATCCGCTGGTATTTGACAGCCCGGTACACCATGAAGGAGTTGAAGACAACGGCCAGTGCCAAAACAACAATGACAAATCTCAACAGGCGGTTTTCAGCAAAGAGATTGCCGGCCTTCTGGACGAAAATATCTGTTTTCATTCGTGGAACTCCTTTTGGAAATATTCCGGGTAGTTTTTCATATGCACAAACCCGAGGACATAAAGAAGGTGCTTGAGGAATCCACGGGCATTTTTCCGTTTAGTCCGGGTATAGAAATACTGGACTGCCGGAAAGACTATCCACATCCATCCGCCGTAGATCAGGGTTGCCGTGAGGCAAAACAAAAATATGACCAGCTCATCAACTTCAAACCAAAGCACCTGGAATGGTTTGGAGAGATACTGCGGGAATTTTTGGGTGAATTCATCTGACATTGATTTTTCCTTTCATATCTATGCCGCAGCACTTATTGCTTTTAATTTGACATTTGCCGCAACCAGGGCTTTGGCGGGATACGGGCTCACGGAGTTACCACACATGCGTACTTGGGCAACCTTGGTGAGTGGCCTGCCATTGACTACCGGATCTATGACATAATCATCATCGAACCCCTGGGCTCGAAACAGTTCACGAGGCGACAGCATTCTCATTCCAATGTCAGCTATTCTGTATTCTTTTCCGGAAACCGTAACCAAACCCAAACGGTCTTTCGTGGTTACGGTATGCAGTGGCTGTTTTACCGACTGGCCGACAGCAGTTCCGTAGTATTTAATCAGAAAGGATCGGACTTCTCCGATATGGAGTCCGCCGGCCGTGACCGTCGGCATCGGTTCAGTTATCGGCTGACCATGGCGGCAGGTGCCGCGCAACTTGATCAGGTGTGAGCTGACCAGAGCATGATGATTTTTTGTTGTTACGGTGGTGATAGGTTCTCCAGCAGCGTTACCCACACTTTTCCCGTATTGCTGCTGGAGATGCGGGACAGCCAAGGCAAAGGCGCCACCTTTAGGCCAAGCGGTTATGGTTCGTAGCGGATCATTGATACTATGTGCCGTGACGCTGCCGTTATAATTGGCAATAGGAACGATAAACGGCGTGTCGGTATCAATGACAAACTTTCGAATTCCCTTGGCAATTCGCTTCATGGTATTTTCAGCCAGCGGCCGTTTACGCTCAAAAATTGACGGGGCCGGGATCGACCAGTCGAGGCAGTCTGCAGCCGTGCGGTATGGCAACAGGCCCGGGCCATGGGTCGCTTCGGGCCAGACAATCGGGTTGCCGTCGCACCTAGCCACCAGGAACAATCGTTTTCTAATCGTCGGTGCTCCATAATCGCAGGCCCGAAGCTCTTTCCAGTCAACCGTGTAACCGAGCTTTTCCAGGCAGGATACCCATCTATAAAACGTCCGGCCCTGATTTACCTCACAGGGCTTGAGTAGAGGTTTACCGTCATTTTGGATTTTCTTTTTGCCATCCTTATCGCAGACTTCGGTCAGCGGCCCCCATGTTTTAAATTCCTCCACATTCTCCAGCATGATTACCCGGGGGCGTACCTTTTTGGCATAACGGACAACCACCCATGCAAGACCCCGAATCTTCCTGGAGACGGGTTTTCCGCCTTTGGCTTTGGAAAAATGTTTACAATCAGGACTGAACCATGCCAGGCCGACCGGCCTGCCACATGTAATCTTGACCGGGTCAACCGACCACACGTCCTCGCAGTAGTGGTGAGTGTATGGATGGTTGACCCGGTGCATGGCAACAGCCTCCGGGTCATGATTGATGGCGATATCGACATGCCGGCCGAGGGCAAGCTCAATCCCATTGCTTGCCCCTCCGCCACCGGCAAAATTATCGATGATGAGTTCGTCAAAAAGTCCCGGCTGATACATGATCTGTTGTTGTCCTGATTGATAATTAACTGATCATGCCGCCGATAGTCTGCACGACGGTGTTGGCCTTCAGGAGGAACGCGCCGCCAAGAACAACACCTGCCGCCGGCAGGATCATCTGCCGGATTGCGAGAATCGCGGCAAAGACCATACAGGCTACTCCGGCAATAAAGCCGATAGGACCGAGCAGAATATTGTTGACCCCGATATCGTAGAGATCATAGGCAAAGGAGCCTGCTGCCGGTACAGCCATGGCCATGGCATTGACCGACATGAGACAGGCGGCAACCATAACTGCTAAAATGGTAATAATTTTTGCTTGCCGGACATTTTCCACGTGTGTTTTCATGATGTTTTCTCCTTTTACAAGAGGTTGATAAAATTCCCTTTTGGGAAACGTGGTTACTGTTTATCGATCTGAACTGTTACTCTTCGGTTCAGACGAAATAGACGTGGATCATTGGTCACAGGGTTCAATGACCCTTTTCCCTGCACTGTTGCGACAGTGAAACCATGCTTTCGCAGGAACATGGCAACAGCCTTGGCCCGTTGCAGGGAAAGGGTCTGGTTATGTTCATTCGAGCCAAGTGAACAGGTGTAGCCGGTTACGGCCAGGGGACTATTTTTGAGTTTCTTTTTTGAAAGGATAGAGAGAATTTTATCAGTCTCTGACGGAATCAAAACCGAGCTGTCAAAACGGAAAAGACAGGTGGCAAACACAACATTCTTGAATGCATTTTTATCTGAGGATTTATCAGCTGTATTGCTATTTTCTTGATCCGATTTACGGTCCTCGCTTATGACAAATGT
>DRLX01000562.1 GCA_011322715.1 Desulfobulbaceae bacterium | reverse complement strand
TTCAAGCAGGCGAAGAATGTGCCGAATAGTATCTTGATTACAAGGGAAATTCAAAAAAATGAAAACCCAGCTATTTCCCTGCGAGAGGGATTACTTGTATGAAACAAGTGGAATATTACCAATATAATTATGCTTGTTGATTGAAAAATCAAGACAAATAACGACCCATATTTGTGGGGCAAGATTGTTTCCCTTGAAAACTCCATAAAATTATGTAAAATGGAGTTATGTATTCCCGAATCATTCAATTGCCGGCAAAAAAAAGCTTTTTCCTGTTCGGGCCAAGGGCAACAGGTAAAACAACTTGGCTGCGGCAACTGTTTCCGGAAGCAGTGTATATCGATCTGTTAAAATCAGATGTGTACACTATGCTGCTGGCGGCACCGGAGCGGCTTGTCCAGATGATTCCACCGGACTGCCGGGAGCCTGTAATTATAGATGAAGTGCAGCGAGTGCCTGAACTGCTCAACGAGATACACCGACTCATTGAACAGAAAAAGAACAAGAAAAATCTCCGCTTTATTCTCACCGGTTCCAGCGCCAGGAAATTGCGGGCCAAAGGAGTGAACCTGCTGGCAGGTAGAGCATTGACAAGGTTTATGCACCCCTTGACCGTGCAGGAACTTGGCAACGATTTCTCTCTTGAGACCTCGCTTAGATTTGGTCACCTCCCAGCAATATACTCGGAACCGGATCCCGCCGACTACCTGGCCAGTTATATCCAGACCTACCTGCGCGAAGAGGTCCAGCAGGAGGGGTTGACCAGGAATCTGCAGGTTTTTGCCCGCTTCTTGGAAGCAGCGAGTTTTTCACAAGGATCAGTGCTCAATATCTCTGAAGTCGCCAGGGATTGCGGTGCCGGCCGTAAGCTTGTTGAACAGTATTTTTATATTCTGGAGGATCTGCTGCTGGCACACCGGTTACCGGTGTTCAGCAAACGGGCCAAGCGGAGGATGGTCAGCCATCCCAAGTTTTATTTTTTTGATGCGGGTGTGTACCGGGCAATTCGCCCCAAGGGACCATTGGACCGACCTGAAGAAATAGACGGCATGGCCCTGGAAACTCTTATGTTTCAGGAACTGCTGGCCGTAAATGATCTGCACCGACTCGGCTATGAGCTCTTTTACTGGCGGACAAGCAATGGCCAGGAGGTTGATTTTGTCCTGTACGGTGAGGCAGGAATTATTGCCATAGAGGTAAAACGGGCGGCCAAGATCCGCAGCAGAGATTTTAGAGGGTTGAAAGCCTTTGGACGTGATTACCCCATGGCCTCGCTGTATATGTTTTATGGAGGCGATACTAAAATGTATATTGATAATATAACGTTGATACCGATTGAAGAGGCATTGGTGAAATTGCCGGAATTATGTACCGCTTAATACCTTTACGACAGGTCAATTATTCAATATGGATTAAATTTTGTTCAGACCCTATTATACACATGGGATTCCTGCCGAAATGGGAAAAGTAGAAGAAAATTGTGTTGTTGAGATCTAATGTGTGACCCATTTATTATGAAGACATTAATCAGGTTAGCCAAAAGTGTCGATCGAGATAGAAATGAAATTCTGGCCTGGATTAAACATCGGGTTACCTCTGCCAAACTCGAAGCATTCAATGCCACTATCAGTAGGATCGTAAAACGAGCATGCGGCTACCGGGATCTTGGACCTCTCTACCTGAAAATCAGGCAGAAAGCACATCTCCTGCTCCGCAACTATGACCAAGAGCCCTTTGTTCCGTCCCTTGTATCTTCGCGTTCATCCGGCGTAATTGTTGCCGGGGAGGAGATAATACATTACTGTATGGAAATCAAAAGATTTTTACAGAATAGGCATTAATAATGCATGGCCCCATAGCCCGAAAAAAAATCCCTTTTGACCAACGGTTTCAAAGAGGAACCATAGAAACGCTTGAACCGGATATATGCCGTATCAGGCTCGATGGTTGCAAATGGGCCCGGTATGCCCGGGTACGACAGGATCGGTTGCCTGACGGGAAGTCATCATTTGCCGATTATAAACAGGGTGACAAGGTCGATGTTTTCCTGCTGGATCCTGTCAAGGGGTTTCCCGACAGCATGCACGGCTCCATGGCCTGGGCCGACAGGGAAAAAAATCCCTGGCTGGATTCTCCACCAAAACCAGGCCAACTTATCCGTGCGACGGCAATCCTGTACCTGGAACCAGTAGGCGTTTTCGTCCGGTTGAAAAACGGAATCGAGGCCCTGCTAAGGGTCAACGAAGTGCCGGGCGGTCAGGGTGACATTACCAGGGTTGTTGATCTTGGCGATGAACTGGCCGTGCAGATAACACAGGTCCGTAAAGAGGTTCTCGAAGTTGATGTTTCGGTCAAGGAGGCGGTAAAAACCCTGCGCAGGCAGGAACAAGCCAGGCGGAAACAGGATTTCAGTCGGGAAATGGTGGAACGTGTACCGCTCCAGAATCAGCCGTTCACCGGAATCAAAAGTATCCGGCCGGCAATCCTGGGGCCGGATCCGTTTTTCAACCGGGATCTTCAACGCTGGCTTGCCGGCTTCGGTATTACCTGCAGAGCGGTTCAGACCGGCAAACATCTTCTTGATTACCTGGAAGCCCATAATCATCCCACCCATGTGCTGCTGGACACCGCAATCTGGAAAAATCCTTCCCGAATTGAAATGTTGCAAGAACGGCTTTCCAAGCGGAATATCCGCTTGATCTGGTTGAAAAACTCTCCGGAGACAGCCTCTCCCTTCCAGGCTCCAAGTCTTATCCTGCCCCTGAATGTCGGTTATCTCGTGGACTGGCTAATCAAAGACAAAGAACCGCCTTCCGGGCGCAATCACAAGCGGCCGTTTTCCTTCAACGAATACCAGCAACGGCATGTCCAGAACCTGGCCGACAGATTGCTTAAAGATATCTGCCAAAACCTGGACCTCCAAGGCGCGCTCTGGTGCCGCATGGAGAGAAAAGGTGTCTATGTGCCGCGTTCCTTCCATGGGCTGAAAGAAGAGACGGTGAAAAGGGTCCAGATTCAGCTTGGCCAAAGTGTTATCGCTAGCAGTATAGAGACAAAGACGGTCATTTTCCGGGAGGTTCATCGGGCCGGACCATTACGACAGGTGGCGCCGGATAACTCCGACATGCTCTGCTGTCTGCCCCTGGCGTACATCCCCTTGAACGGCGATCAGGAAGACACCAGGGCTGTGGCCTTTTTTTACCGCCGAGAAGATTATCCAGATACAGACAAGATCCAGGACCGATTGCAGGCCTATGTTCCGGCCATGCAGGCCCTGGTGGCTACCCTGCATTTTGCCGTTTACAATGAAATACTCTCCACCTTTGCCAACCTTGGAGTCAACAGTGCCGCCTATATGCATGAGCTGGGTCAGGCAGCCCAACCGATCAAAAATTTTCTTGATACCATGGGCAGGGAAAACAGAAACCCGAATCCCCGGGAATGGAAGACCCTTCGCCGGGAGCTGAAAAAATTGCTGAACCTGGCCAAAAGCGATCTTTCAATCATCAGGAAACAGCAGGGCAGCCGCATATCCGTTGCCGACCGGTTGGGCAATATAGCCAGGCTCTTTGCCTATCGCGCCGCACCCATCGGCTGCGCCTTCCAGGTGACAATGCCGGATCATGACATGCAGACAAATATCCCGGGATTGCTCTTTGACCAAATTATTAACAACCTCCTTGACAACGCCTATCATTTTGTTGCCGGTATGCCGGCTAATACAGGGCGGATCGAAATACGGGTTTTTTTTGATGCTGACAACCGGTCCTGTCCGCTTGTCCTTGAGATTATGGATAACGGTCCCGGCATCAGGGCGGGCATGAAAGATAAAATTTTTAAGGTTCGGGATACGGAAAAAGAAATCGGCACGGGAATGGGCCTTTTTATTGTCCGAAGTTTCCTCAAAGCCCTGGGCGGGAAGATAGATCTGCAACGCAGTATCCGCTGGCAGGAAACGGTTTTCAGGATTTCCCTGCCCATCCTTCTTGACAGATATATTGGCTGATCGCACTGGAGAAACAGCATGAACATAACCACCGTCAAAAAACCGGTTCTTGTTGTCATCGATGACAGCAGCAGCTTTCTGGATCTGCTTGCGACAGACGAATTGAATGAATCCTTTGAGCTGATTTCCATTCTCTATCAATTAAACTACCCGTTGGCGAAAATCATTGAAAAACTCAAGCTGGCGCGGCCGGAATATCTCCTGCTTGATGTCAATCTCGGCCGGCCCGGAAACAGCCAACAATTGCTACGCGAGGCCACTGTGCAGGAGGCACTTCCGGAAGAATGCAGGATCTGGATCATCAGCCAGGAAACCGGAGATCATCCGGAAGAGACCCTCAGCGGTTTTCGAAGAATCAATGTGAATGTTCAGGATCCATTGCTGGCTAAACCGATTTCAGCCCGGATCCTGCGGGCAGAGATGCTGGATGAGAGCACATTTATGCTCCACGCGCCGCTGGATGAAGCGTTTCCCCTGCCCCTGCGGGTCCTGTCGGACACAGGCAAGGTTGTTGCCGTCAATGGTGCCTGGAAAGGCAACGCACTTGCTCCACCGCCGCAGGATTTTTCCGACTGGTTGCAGGAAAACACAATACCGGAACCTAGGGAATACGTGGGCTCATTTCCCGGTCAACCCGAAGAAATTCATGCCGGATACCGGGTTGTCTCCTTTCCCCTGGAGCAGGAAGGGAAACCATTTCTCGGCCAGGTGGCCTGCACCTGTCATTTGCCGGCCACCACTGATAATCTGGAGGAATGTCTGCAAATTATCTTTCAAACCATGCAAACTGCGGGGTACAGCCGGGGCCGTTACTACCGGCTCACCCCGCTGGCCAAACATACCCGCCTGGATGAGTATGATACTGTGATGGAATTGTTCTCCATCAACCCGGAACCTGCTGGTTTCAAGCCTGTTCGGTTTCCTCTCACCGGTGAACTTAAAAAACGGTTTGGCAAACCAAAGATGGAGGAACTTGGTTCCAGGCTGGGCAAGGAATTAATCTATACTGTCCGTAAATATTCCGATGAAGCAGGAATTGAGGATGAACAAATCAATAAATTGAACAATCTGCTACAGATCAATGAAAAGAACACCCCTGACTGGTTGGAAATTCCCATCTTTATACACGACTATGACCGGTTAAGTGAGTACGATCATGCTGAAATCGGCTACCGGACAGCAGGTCTGTTGATCTTTGACAAGTATGATCCGGACGCCCACAACGAAATGATCATTGACCAGGAAATAAAGGAAAAGAGTGTCAAGGGACTGGAACATGTGCTGCTCAGCCTGATTTTTTTATTGAACCAGACCCTGAAAAAAGAACTGGATAAAAAACTGCGCCAATATGAATACCGTATGCGGAACCTGGACAGGCAACTGGCGCGGGAAGGCGATATCGATAAACGCTATCAATTTGTGCTGCAAGCGTTGAAGGAGCATTGCAAGGCAAAAAGCGCCCTCCTGGTCATCAGGGAGGATAATATCCTTCGCTGTGTTGCCGGTCAGGACAACTTGCCGAAAAATTATTCAAAATTGCGTTTTCCCCTTGGCAGCTCCCACTACCTGTTGACAACTTCCTTTGACAAGAAAAAGGAAATCGTGATCCAGGATTATCCTGCAGTAGAATTTCAGGCCAGAATCTCCCGTGCAGTTGAAGAGGAAAACGAGCTGGGGCTTCAGCCGGGAGAGCGCAAGGATTTTCTGGCCTGGTTGTCAGGCATCAAATCAGCAGTGGCCATACCGGTCAAGGTTGACGGTGAAACCCCCATCGGATCCATTGCCCTGCAGTATGATGAAAAGTGGGATGTGAGTGCAAGGCGAATGAACAGCGCCTATGCCATACTGCACAGGGTACGCTGGGTTATGCATGATGCCCTGCGCCGGGCGGAGCAGCAAAGCTGGGAAAAGATTATTGGCCATGACCTGCGGACAAACCTGCTAACCATTGAACAGTATGGTCATGTATTTTCAGAAAAATACCCTGATATTGTGGATACATGTCCCACCTGGCGGGAACTGCGCTTTTATCTGCAGGATGCCATTGATCAGGTCGAAAATCTTCATAAAATCTGGAGTACTGACATGGAGCAAACATACGAAGACTTCCGCCCTGGAGAGATTATCAGGGATTATCTCGAGTTGTCGAAAGGGTTTCGAAAGGAACTTGACATTCAGTACCGTATCGTGCCGGGCTGGCAGGAGAGCGCCTGGCAGGTTGCCCTGCACCTGAACCGGGAGGTATTTAGCCGTATTGTCAGGAACCTTCTCCAGAACAGTTTTAAGTATGGCCGAAAATATATGGACAGAACAGATGAATCACAACCGGTCAACGTGCATATCCAGGCCCACCGGCAGGGGGAGCAATGGCGCTTGGAGATTACCAATCCGGGATATATGAATGATGAAGAATATGAGGTTCGATTTCAGGATCGTCCCGCCTTGCATACCAGGAGGGATGGTATGCATGTCGGCCTGTCAGCGGTAAAATTCTGGGCGGATAAAATGTACTGCGGGCTCAGTCTGGATAATATCAGTGATGACCTGGTGCAGGCTGTTTTTACCTGTAACATAGCAGAGGAAAAAAACGATGTGTAAAGAGGACACCACCCTTGCCGGCAAAAATATTCTGTTTGTGGATGACCGCCCCATGAGTATGCGCAATTTCATCGACAAGGTCAAATACATGAAGGCGACGGTGGTTGTACGAAGGACCATCCAGGGAGCCAGAGCATTGGTGGAAGGGAATGAAAAAATCGATTTTGTGGTCATTGATCTCTTGCTGGATGAACCGGATGGCTTGTTTGACAACTACAGAGAAATGGTCGAACAGACAGGGACCAACCAGGGACAGTTGCTTGGCCTGTACCTAAAGTGTAAAGATATCCCCTATCTTTACTTGAGCGTCTATCCTTCCTGGTTTCAGGAAAATGAACACGAACAAGATGTTCCATGTTTGACCAAATCATCAAGGGAATTGGATGATTTTATTGAGAGTCTTTGTAAGCAGATAAATACAACATGACAGGTCGCCTGCAATGAATATCAATATATTGTTTTTTCACTACTTTTTCACCGCGGCAATATTCGGCGCAGGTGTAGCAGCTGTTTTTCGTGCCTACTGGCTACGGACCGACCGTCGTGATCAGAAAAACAGACGGACAAGGCAACTGGCTGCCTGTGGAAAAACCGCTCAGGAGTCACAAGGAGATGAGAGAAAATTTTTCTCGGCAGTTAAACAACTTTTCAACAGTCCGATCTTTTTTCTTTTTGCAGGGATATTCATGCTCGTCTTGATATGCCACAGCGAATTGTCCCATCATAAACAGTGGCTTGCCAATCTTGCAGACCACGGAAACAATAACGCTTCATCTTTGCTGCTGGGCCTGCTGGCCGTGGTTATGACCCTGGTGACTGCCGGGGTTATCACCATAGCCCGACACGCCATTGATGATATTCGCCGCGAAAAGAAAGGGTTGCAAGACAACTATGACGAAGTGAAAAAACTTGAGTTGTGGCATAAAATAATGATGTTTCGCCTTGAGTTATTATATGAGAACCAGCAGGAACTGGATAAATATAACATCATGTTCGAAACATTGTCCCCGAAGGAAGACTGGAAACGATTATTCCGGGAGTCCCTCCAGGCTTTCTATGCGAAACGGGATCATGAGAATATCCAGAAGTATATCGAAGATCTCTACAAAAGATACAATCCAGAAGAACACGGAAAATTATTGTCCCTTGAAATCGATTATCTCAACTTTATTAAAAAGTATTATCAAGAATATCCGGAAGAAACGGATAAACACCCGGACATCGTCTCCCGGATTGATGAAATTCTGAAGCGCTGATGTTTTCTGCGGTGGTCTCTACCGCTGCTTTCACTGCTTTCAGATTTGGTGCGTGTGAGTCCCACGAACGGAGAGACAAGTATATCTGCTCGTCAAGGATTAAGCTCTGTCTGTAGGCAAAGTTGGTTTTACGATTACATAAGGATACTCATCAACCGATAGGTGTATGGTAAGATATAAATAATTCCTGAATGCCGTCGGCTTCCTCTTTGCAATCGGTCCTCAACTTTGTAAATGCCACTGCACAACCTCATCCAGCATTCCTGTTGACCGAACCCAATATTCTCGATTGATCGGTCCTTGGGAAATCTGCTCAAGATCCGCCAGGCCAAAGAAACCGGCAAATCTCTGCAGTGCCCGGAGGATATAACAACGCTGTAACGTATCTTTCGGTTCTTCAAACGGTTTTCGCTCTATTTCCTCCAGGATCATGGGGAATGCCCGAAGATAGTTGTCGCTGTAAAATGTGGCCGGCCTCCAGGTGCTGCCATATTTCCGGAGCAGGTAGAGGGTGAAGAGAAAAGACTGCTGGATAAAAGGTATATCCTGGAATCTGTCCCGGTATGCCCAGTTGAATTTTCGGATATAGGCATGGAGTACAAGAGGGTAGAGTTCCCGCAGACCGTTACGATCCAGAGCCTTTTTGCATTTTTTCGTCAACAGCAGCCTTCCTTTGTACTTGCGCACCAGCCCCCCTAATTGGGCGGTAAGCCGGATGGTGTGCAGAGGTTCAAAGTTGAGTTCTGAGCGCACTGAAAGATTTGCCATAAAAGAATCTGGATACCGGGCATAATACTGCCTGTGTGCCGCCTGGCAAAATTTCTGCCCCAGATTTCCCTTGGCGGTTAACTTCATACCGTCCTCACCGATTCCTTCAATGAGCATGGAGAGAAGAAACGCTGCTTTATTCTCCGGCTCTCTTGCCGGTTCAAGTGGAAAAGTTATGAGCTCCGGCGATTCAAAGGGCAAATTGAGAAAACGATGCATCTGCGCAGACGACAGACCGTGGAACTCCTCAACCGGGGCTTCATTTTTTTGCTGTTGGTACTGGTCAAGAACGGCCTGTACTTCTTCTATTGACCCAAAGCTCCGGCCGCCGATCAGGTTGTGGATGTCCTCCTTCATCTCCTGAAGGATGGAAGATGCTGATCTGTTGGCGCAACACTTTTTGTATTTTTTCCTGCTACCGCAGGGGCAGGGATCATTTCTTCCTGTTTTCATGGCGCTTCTTCAAAAAAATCATTCCATCGTCCAGCATCAACCAGGGAAACGACTGAAACATTCTCAGCAACAGGATAGGAATCCTTTCCGGGATATAAAACATAAAGATGAGATAACCCCAGGTCATTTATGGCTATATGCATGGATTTACTTATTTTTGGCGCCTCGTTGAATTTACATTCAATACCATATCTTTTGCCGTTTTTAGAAAAAAAACAGATCGACTTCCGCACCGCTGTATGTAGACCAGAAATAAGGCTCCACCGGACCGATGATCCGAAGAATCTGTTCAAGGGCAAACCCTTCCCAGGAGGCACCGAGGCGGGGATGTCCCATGAGATAATGGCGATCCGGAATGTCAAGCAGGCTGTGGAGAATTCCCGAGTCCCGGAAATAGTTCATTGATATTTTTTTACGTGAGATCATACCGGATTACTAAACATTGAAAATCTGCAATGTCGATCCAAATTTTCAATATTGGTCGCCCGACTCCATGTTGATTTGACGAATTGATATACACTTTGTCAAATCGTTCGCCAGATTGATGGTTTTTCTTCTTTTCTCCGCCGTAAAGCTCCTCATCCCACCATATTTTACGGAAAATCCTTGAGCATAATATGAGTTAATTGGATTTTACGTCACCCCTCCTGGAAAGAGAATATAGGAGTGCCATACATATCTCCGTCTTATCAAGGTAACCGCTTGGAGGGAACCATGCAGGAGATCATTTCTCTTTTTACCAGGAAATACGGATTGACCAGAAGTGAAGTCATTGTCGAGATAGAGAAAGTTTTTTCCGGGATCCTTTCCCGGCGGTACGGGTGTGAGGTGATGGCTGTCCTGCAGCATGATCTGCAGCTGGTAGTGGTTGCCTATAATGGGGCCGGCGGTACCGTTCAGCAACGGGTTATCGAACTGAACAATATCAGGGGCTGGAACACGATCAGAAGACACCTGGAAAAGACCTTGCTGAAAGCCTCTGTTCTCAAGCAGACCCGGCAATATAAATACTACGAGCAGGAGCTGCGCTGGGGAGAAATTACTGCCATAGATGCGGAGAAGAACTATCACGTAGAGCTGGAGGTGATTCCAGGGAAGACGGTGACAGCGGTGTGCCCGCTTAACCGGGTCGGGCTTCATGAACGGAGTTCCGGTAATTTTTCCATCGGAGAGAAGCGGGCCTTTCATGTTCGCCGGGTTGATCCTGTTTTCCTGAACGGTACGCCACGCCTGAAAGTGGTGGTTGACCGGGTATCCAAAACTCTTGTCGAGGGCTTGCTGAAAGAGCAGCTTGGATATGATGCGGAAAATATGGCGATCCGGTGCACCAGACGATTCGTGGGACAGAAGAGTTTTGTGGTTACTTCCCGGCGGATTCCCAAGCCTGCAATAATTGCAGTAACCAGGGAACTGAATGAGCACATGCAGGTCAGGATTGACGGAAATTTATGAAAATCTGGAAATGGTGGAAAAGGGAAGAACAGGAATACAAAAACGGATGGACCCATCTCGGTACCGGTGTCCATCTTGATCATCCGGAAACCATCATGGAACTGGGCTTTCCGGACAGCTTCCGTAAAGGCCATTTCTGGTGTTTCGGCACAACCAGGGTCGGAAAGACCAGGCTCATGGAGCATATCCTTGAACAGGATATCCGCAAGGGATACTCGGTGGTGGTCGTTGATCCCAAGGGTGATATTGATCTCTTTTCCAAAATCACCTTTCTGGCCGGTGATACAAAACGGCTCAATGACCTGATGCTGATCACCCCGATCTTTCCGGAGTACAGTGCCATCCTTGATCCCCTTTCCTCCTATTATATGCCCGAGGAACTGGTGGCCCATATCACCGCCGGGGTAGCCGTGGGACGGGAACCGTATTTTTTCGGAGTGGCCTACGAGGTCAGCCTGATCGTGGTGCAGGCCCTGATCCTCCTGGCGGAAGCCAATGGCAGGAAGCCCTCGTTTAACCTCAACAATATCAAGAACCATATCAGCCACCAGGATCTGGAACGGCTCAAGGACCGGCTGGCATATCTCAATCATCCCGAGGCTGAACAGCTGGTCCTGGATATGAAAAAAATCCTGGCCACCCCGCCGGATTATTACTCCAAGGTGGCCAGTTCCCTGCGGGTTGCCCTCACCGAGTTGACTTCCGGCAACGTGGGGCAGATCATCGGTAAGGCTGATGAAAACAGGTTCATCAAACGGCTGGAGCAGGGCAAGGGGATTATCCTGGTGGTGCAGCTTGGGTCTCTTTTGACCAAGCGGGCAGCCTATACCGCCGGGAAAGTCATCATCTCCATGATCCAGGCCTTTGTCGGCCGGGTCTATTCCAGCGGCAAGAATGTAACCCCGTCCCTGGTCATGCACATAGACGAGGCTCAGTCTGTACTTTACCACGGTATTGAGGACCTGTTTGCCAAGGCAGGCGGGGCCGGGGTGTATATCCACGGCTATTGCCAGTCCATCAGCCAGCTCCATGCCGAGGTGGGAGAAGACCGGGCCAACACGATCCTGGATAACTGCAACACCAAGCTTTTCATGCGGGTGCCGGATGCGAGCACGGCCCTGTATGTCTCCCGCCACCTTGGTGAGCAGCGACAGTTCTCACCGATTATTTCCGTGGGAGGCGGTTTATCGATCCGGGAAACCGAGGATGTCCGGATCAAGCATACCGAGGTGCTGAACATGGCGCCCCGAGAGCTGTTTCTGAGTACCTATTCCGGCACTTACAAGGGGAAGACCGCGACCGTTCAGGAGAGCAGCCTGAAGGTAGAATTTCCCGACCTGGCCCAGGTGACCATGG
>DRLX01000561.1 GCA_011322715.1 Desulfobulbaceae bacterium | reverse complement strand
GCAACTTAGAGGAGGAGAGCTAATCGTAGAAGCTTCTCAGCATAATATTGGTCAACGTCTCCATACGCTCATTCAGGCTATGCTGGCAATAAATGATATGTTTGTCATGGCTCAACCAAGAGTTGCCACATTCTTCTGGGAAGATGTTCGTGCCTATCTTGATAAACATGATATCCGATACAGTCCACGAGTAAAAATAGCAGGACGCAGCGGGTTTGACCATGCAATTGATTTCCTTATTCCAAAATCCCGAACACGACCTGAAAGACTTGTTCAGGCAATTAACGCTCCAAACAAAAACACCATAGGCGCTTATCTATTTGCCCTCACCGATACAAGAGAGGCAAGGGGTGAAGAGTCTGAAGCTTATGCCTTCTTAAATGATAAGGAGCGAGAGGTTGGAGGAGAAGTTATAGAGGCACTTGAGGCTTACCAGGTCAAACCTGTGTTATGGACTCAGCGTGAAAAGTATGTAGAAGAATTAGCTGCATAGGAGAGAAATTATGGAGCCATGGTATAGGGTAGTAAGACCACGAAAGGAAGTCAGGGAAGGGAGGTCATTCAACCCTGATGAATTCGCCATTGCACTTGAGCAGGTTATTGCAGGAACTGCACCTGAAGACTATAGTGATCCAGAACAATTTTTCTTACGCACCTATTTTACAAGGGCGTTAACCGACCATACTGCAATGGTACTGAGACGGCTGTCAGGCAAAACAGAAAATACCGCTCCTGTACTTACACTGATTACCCAGTTTGGAGGTGGAAAAACCCACACTCTTACTGCTTTATATCACCTTGTAAAAAATGGAAAGAAGGCAAAAGATTTCAGAGGAATCCCTGAACTTTTGAGGGCTTCAAGATTAGATGAAATACCTTCAGCAAAAGTAGCAGTTTTTGTAGGAAATGCATGGGACCCTCAGGAGGGACGAGAAACTCCATGGATAGATATTGCTCGTCAGCTTGCCGGAGATGATGGAGTTTCAGCTCTTGGTAGAACTGCTAAAACCACTCCCCCTGGGACTGTGGCAATCAGCAGGGTATTTGAAGCGGCAAAAGGACCTGTATTGGTACTGTTTGATGAAGTGCTTAATTTTGTAAATAGACACCGTGAGATGGCGGATTCTTTTCATGCCTTTATTCAGAACCTGACAGTGGCAATGACAGGGACTACAAATGGTGCTGCAATCATCAGTCTTCCAAGAAGCCAGGTTGAGATGACTGACTGGGATATCAAGTGGCAGGAAAAGATCACTAAAGTCGTCAGACGGGTAGCAAAAGACCTGATTGCAAATGATGAATCTGAAATAAGTGAGGTAATTCGCAGACGGTTATTTGAAGATCTGGGAAGTGAGCGTATCAGGAAGAAAATTGCTAAAGCTTATGCTGATTGGTGCTTTGAACGCAGGGCACAACTTCCCCCGGAATGGACAGCAGTAGATACTTCTATAACAGAGACAAGGGCAAGAGAATATCTCCGTGAGAGATTTGAAGCATGTTATCCGTTCCATCCAGCCACTTTATCTGTGTTTCAGAGGAAGTGGCAAGCACTTCCACAATACCAGCAGACGCGTGGAACGCTTGCAATGCTGGCACAATGGATATCGTGGGCATACCGTGAAGGATTCCAGAAAGCAAGGCGCGAATCATTGATTACACTTGGTTCTGCACCTCTTGAGGTGCCAGAGTTTAAAAGCGTAATCTTAGGGCAACTTGGTGAGCCTAGGTTAGCACCTGCGATAGAGGCTGATATATCAGGCAGGCATTCTCATGCTCGTGCTCTGGATGCTGATACCAAAGGTTCTCTTAGAGATATACACCGCAGAGTGGGAACAACGATCCTCTTTGAGTCATCAGGCGGACAGGCAGATAAAATTGCCCACCTTCCAGAGATTAGATTTGCTCTTGGAGAGCCGGAAATAGATACTACTTCCATAGATAACGCAGCACTTTCTCTTGAGTTAAAGGCATTCTTTATTAAAAAAGTAGGCACTGATGGTTTCCGGATACAGTATCGCCCTAAACTCAACAAGGTTGTGAATGACAGGAGAGCCTCGCTGGATGAGGATACAGAAGTCAGACCTACCATGAGGAGTATTGTTAAACGAGAATTTGAGAAAGGGGCCTCTTTGCCAATTGTTTTTTTCCCACCTGATGGTTCATCTGTTCAGGATACCCCTAAATTGACTCTTGTTGTGGTAGACCCTGAACTGGAGTTGACAGACAATGGTGATTTGCGAAAACAGATTGCTGAATGGACCATGCAGCGTGGAAAATCGCCGAGATTATATCCAGGCTCACTTGTATGGTGTCTGAAGAAGCCTGGCCGTGATCTCAGGGAAAAAGTAGAATTATGGCTTGCATGGCAACGGGTCTCAAGGGAAATAAGCGAAGGCTCACTTGGAAGTGACTTTGACCGGACTGAACTTGCAGAGGTAAGAGCGAAGGTTGCAGAGGCAGAGGAAGCGGCAAAGGATGAAGTATGGGGATGCTACAGATTTGTACTTTTATATGACAATAAGGAGGCTGATGGACTTAAGATAATAGACCTTGGGGCAGGGCATGCAAGTAGCGCTGAGACACTGTGTGGAAGAATAATATCAGCATTAAAGGCGGAAGCATTGTTGAATGAATCCATAGGCGCCGGATACATAGATCGCAACTGGCCACCTGCATTAAAAGAAAGCGGTGCATGGCCTTTGTCAAGTTTGAGGCAGAGTTTTCTGAATGGTTCTCTGACGAGACTTTTAGATCCAGATTCTGTACTCAAAAAGAAAATAGTTGAGTTCGTTGAAAAAGGTGACTTTGGATTGGCATCTGGACAACACCCTGATGGTTCATTTGAGCGCATCTGGTTTGAGGAAATGATTTCTCATGATGAAATTACCTTTGATTCAGGAGTTTTTTTGCTTAAGAAAGAAAAGGCTACGTCTCTCAAAAAAGGTATAGTCATAAAAGAAAAACCAGAGACGCTGGAGCCT
>DRLX01000560.1 GCA_011322715.1 Desulfobulbaceae bacterium | reverse complement strand
TGTTGCCGGATGATATCGGAGCTGCCAGCAGGCCGAGCCGTGGAAATATCAGCTCCAGCGAATACTTGTGGCCGGTATCGAACTCGGCGCCCTCGCACAGCAGATGGAGCCCGAAATACTCATTGGAGTCCATATAGCGCTGCATGAGCATATTCCGCATGTTGCGGGTCAGGTTGATAGTCTGGTTCCTGCCCTGGCGGAATGCCCGTCCGGCAAACGCTCCCCCGGCGCAGAAGGTAAATTCAATATTCAGGTTGTTGTTCAGGTTGTACTCGAACTGCTGCAGGGTCGCGGCAACGGCTGAACCGCCGACGAACGCAGACCCGTCCCATGCTCCACCCAGATGCAGACAGGCCTGGCTCACCCGCATCGGAGTCTCGGTTATCCGGGCCGGGAATGTGGCCCACGCCGGTTCGGTCGGAGTGTACAGCACTTTGTAATCAACCGAGGCCCCGGCCCCGCCCATGGAATCAAAGGTGATCTCGGCCGGAGTGGCCGCTGAAACTGCGGTCACGTTGGCAAAAACATAACCGCCGCCGACAACCGCCCGTACCACCTGGACCGAATCAAGCCGATCTTCCGCCGTTGCCCCCTGCACCGCGTTTGCCGCCAGGGTAATCGAGGTTACATTATCCAGCGCGGTCACGGTTTCTTCAATAACCGTGTCCTCATGCATGCCGGTCGCCTTGACGGATCCGGATCCTTTGACCCAGTCATCGGCCGCAAACGACAAGGAGAGCGAGTCAATAAAACAGCTTGCCAGCCTCCGCTTGTTAATGGTCTTGCCGACCCGCTGCCCGGCGGTAAAACTCGGGTTCGAGCGGGCAATGTCGATGTCACCGTCAATAGGTGTGATGGTATGGAGGTACCCGGATCCGGCCGCCGTGGTCGCGCAGGCACCAAGCCCGAACGCCAGCAGAAACGCTGCCTGGTTGGGTTGCAGCTTGCCGAAATTAAAGT
The DNA here is from genome assembly GCA_011322715.1 of Desulfobulbaceae bacterium. Taxonomy (GTDB): domain Bacteria; phylum Desulfobacterota; class Desulfobulbia; order Desulfobulbales; family Desulfobulbaceae; genus DRLX01. The sequence goes on along the minus strand of DRLX01000560.1, from coordinate 3,323 downwards.
TGCCGGAGGCCAGGGACCCGTTGTCGTAAATAACATCCGGCTCTTCCTTGCCGTTCATCTCATCACTGTTGTTTTCACGCCTTGGATCCAGGTTGAGATAATCACCGTCACTGACCAGTATCGACTGATCCATGGTCTGGTAGGTGTTGATGGCCGCTTCCTGCGTCCCTGCCGACACTGCGGTCAGGGTCAGGCTTGATCGTGGATTAAGCATGTTTTGTATTCCCCCTCGTCTTGGCCGGCTTCACGTTATCGACCGGTTTTTCAGTTGGTTCCTTTACCGTTTCAAACCGGCCTTTTTCAGCTGCAGGAATTTCCTGCAACTCATACTCCTGCCCGGGAATAAAGCTGTGCCCGGTCATCGGCCCGTCAACCATTTCAAAGGACGGTTGGCCTTTTTTGAGTCTGTAGCTCATCGCTCCCTCTCGTATTCAAAGATAATAATTTTCTGTTGGATCGTTTTGTTCTGCTTGTTGATAAACAGCCTTGACTCTGCTTCTTCCACCGGACCGGCATACGTCATCCCGACGATACTGAGCATATTCTCATCCAACACGTCCTCAATATCTCTGATCATTTGCACAACCCCGGGCTGTGTCGGATCGCCGGTCACCTGGGCCGCGTCTTTCCCCTGGGGCGACCAGGCAATTATTGACAGCTGTAAAGTCTTTTCCGTTACGCCGCAGGTCAGCTTTCTGGTCTTGATTGTTCCATCTTTGATCCCGATGCATGGCAGCCTGGCACCGGCCGGAAGAACCTGCTCATCGGTTGCAATAAAAACATCCCTGATCTCGGGCATCCCCTCTGACAATGCCTTTCTGACCGCCTCAAGCAGCTCATTCACAGCATCAATATCCTTTTAACTTGTCACGATCAAACACTCGATCAGGCCCGGTCATGGTTACACTGTGCCCGCTTCCTGAACCCTGAGGATCCGCTGCGCCGAGGGTTATTTTCCCGGTACCGATTTTTGTTAGAAAGGCGATCGCGTTTTCATACTGTCCTTCCCAGTAATCTCCTGGAGCGGTGTCCCGTCTGATGTGGAGTAGATACCCGCCGATGTCGACACATAATTTCTTAAGAATCGGCGGCTCCGGGCTGAGCGGTAGCGTATATCTGCCTCCGAGATAACCGTCGATCTCCAGGCTGGCCGCCTCCAGGACAGAATCGATAACTGCGGAATCGACAACCCCGAGCCCGCCGTCGTCGGTAAGTCTGATCAGGACATCGTCATCAATCCAGACCTCAAGATCAACCTGGTCCGCGTAGCTCATCAGTCCCGCGCCTCAGAATATATCTGCCAGGCCTGATCACGTACTTCAGCCGTAACCTTTACTCCGAGATCAGCCTCAAGCGCCTTGATCTGGGGCCCGCCGGATTTCATCCATAGGTCCGGATCATCAATCGGCAGCCTGCCGATTGCCAGCACGACCTGATCGACATTGGTTTCATTATCGATGACTTCAACCGTCAATTTCGGTTCATCCAGCAGCATCGCCAGTTGTTCCTTGTCGAATGCATTGTCATCGTATTCCTGTCCAGCCGTGCCGAACACATGCCCGGCCCGCCTGAAGCCTTCCTGCGTACTTGTTATCCTGATCATCACCGACCTCCTGTCGATCTCAAAACAAGCCACCGGTAATACCACCGGTGGCTTGTTCTATGTTAACGGTTATCCTTATGCGCCGGTTGATCCGTAACACAACTGCCAGAATCCGTATCCGGACGCGCCACGGGCCTCGGCTCCGAACTTGAATTTCTTGCGCATAAAGACGTCATCGGCCTGCGGATCGGTCTGCTGGACAAACACAGGCGCTTTGCGTTCCTGAAAGATGAACGGCTTGACCGGCTTGGTGGTATCGAGCAGGAACCATGCCGTGGGCGAGGTGATTCTGGTATTTACCACCACTTCGGCCGCACCTTTGTACGGGTTTGGCTTGCCGTCTTCCAACCGGTCAACGGTCATCAGGGCCTTGGCGGTATCCATCAGCGCCGGACCAACCATCAGTACATTCGGAGTAATGTTGAGCGGCCGCCCTTCATCATCCTTGAACTGCATCATTGCGGTTCTGGCCGCTCCAAACGATCCCTGAGCCAGGGCAAGCGTGGCAAAAGAGAGCGCTGCAGAGCCTTTGTTTGAAACCGAGATCATTCCGCCGGCGCCGTCACCGACCGGATGATCGGTATCACAGAAATACTGACCATCGAAACACTCGGTGGTAAATGCACCGTTGACGACCTCGGCCACCATCTCATCCGGCCACTGCTTGGCTGAAAACCCGGCCCCCTGGGCCATGGGTTTATAGATTCCGATCTGATCATCCTCTATGTGATTGCGATCGACCTCCACCGTGGCCTCAAAATCGTCATTGACCACGCTGTACTTGAAGGCGGACAGGGACTTGATTGCCTTCTCTCCGACCCATTTCCGCATCTTCGGAAAGTTTGACAGCCAAGCATAATCTTCCTGGCCGGTGGTTGACGGAACTTTCATGGCGATCTTCTGCCAGGTTGAAGGCGCCGTGGTAAATGCCTGGTTGAACGTAGCTTTGAGACTGACAAAGATCGCAGCTACTGTGGTTTTATTGACGAGCATTTTTTATATTCCTCCTGCTGATAATCATTTGAACGGCTTAAACACGTATAACGTGTTCAAACCGTTTGACCTGTTTCTATCCTATCTCGACCCAGACCCCGGCCGATTCGACCCCGAGGCAGGTGCCGGCAACAATCGAGTTCGTGCCACCGGCAGAGGCAACAGTCTCGTCATCCTCGATGTATACACTGCCGCCTATATGGGCAACAGTCACCGCGTTGGCACTGGAGTTCTTCATCAGAAACGCTTTCTTCCGACGAATAGGAACGGTCAGCGCGCCGTTGGCTCCGGCGTTGTCCACCTGTTCCTCAGCCATGCCCATCACCACCAGGTTGGCAGCATCTGCCGCCGGCTGGATGTAGCCTGCTGCATTTTTTGCCACCATAGATCCGGCGTAGACCTTCTGAGCCGCTCCCATTCCAAGCACAAGGAGTTCGCCATCCTTGTGGGCCGTATTTCTATCTGCACTTAATGCCATTTTTTATGTTCCCCCGTCTGAAGGTTCGGGACGTTTACGTTTACGCACCGTATTTTTTGATATCTTCGGCCTCAATGTCCATCATCTTGGCAACCTGCATGGTTGCCTGATCGAGATCTTCGGTGTCCTGCAGGTCATCACCATTGGGCAGGTCTTTCAGCGGCACCACGACCGGGGCCTTGGCAACAAACGTCTTAAAGCCTTCCGGATCACGCCCGGCATATTTCGCCGCCCATTCCTGCTGGTCCG
>DRLX01000559.1 GCA_011322715.1 Desulfobulbaceae bacterium | reverse complement strand
CAGGCATTTGACAACGGGTTTTCCGACATCGGCCATCTCACCTGCTTTGCCGTCAAGTCCTGTTCCAACCTGGCGATCCTCCAGCAGTTCGCAGCCATGGGCGCAGGAGCGGATATCGTTTCCGGTGGTGAGCTGTTTCGGGCATTGAAGGCGGGTATAGACCCGAAAAAAATCATCTACTCCGGCGTCGGCAAAACAGAGGCTGAAATACGGGAGGCACTGTTCGCCGATATTCTACTCTTTAACGTGGAATCACCCCAGGAGCTTGACCGGCTGCAGAAACTGGCCGCCGAACTGGGTACCACGGCACCGGTTTCTTTCCGCATCAATCCCGATGTCGATCCTAAAACCCATGCCTACATCTCCACGGGACTGGCCAAGAATAAATTCGGTATCCCCGTGGATGAGGCACTGGAGGAATATATCCGTGCCCATGCAATGAACAACGTGGAAATCCTCGGCGTCAGTTGCCATATCGGCTCTCAACTGACCCAAATCGAACCTTTCCTGGAAGCCCTGAATAAGGTAAAGAATTTTGTCGGCCGTTTGCAGGAAAAGGGAATAGACATCCGGTATCTTGATCTCGGCGGCGGACTCGGCATCACCTATAATGATGAAGAACCGCCACCACCGCAGGCCTATGCTGAAGCGATCATAAAAGAGATGCAGAATATGGACTGTACCCTGATCCTTGAACCGGGCCGCGTTATTGTTGGTAATGCCGGTATTCTGCTCACCGAAGTGCAGTATACCAAAGTGAACTCGGGTGGTGAAAAGGAAAAGCGATTTGTTATCGTTGATGCAGCAATGAACGACCTGGCACGACCGACACTGTATGGCGCCTATCACGAAATTCAGCCGGTAAAACAGACCGACGCACCCCTGCAGATGGTCGATGTGGTCGGCCCGATCTGTGAGACAGGGGACTTCATGGCCAGGGACCGTAAACTGCCCCAAGTGCGGCAGGGAGACCTACTGGCGATCATGAGCAGCGGCGCCTATGGTTTTACCATGTCCTCCAACTATAATTCCCGCCCCCGGGCCGCCGAGGTCCTGATTGATGATGATGAGGTGCATATTATCCGCCGACGGGAAGATTATGATGACCTTATCCAGGGCGAAGTCCTACTGAAACTGCCATGAAAATAGCCGACTTCCCCATACCTTTTGTCAAGATGAGCGGCACGGGCAATGATTTCATCATCATTGATCATCGCAGGCCCACTATTCATCCCGAGGCCCTGGCGGAGTTCGCCGCCCTGGTCTGCCGGCGTAAATTCTCCGTCGGCGCAGATGGGTTGATTTTGATTGAAGACAGTGAAACTGTGGATTTTCGCTGGCGCTTTTTCAATGGTGATGGTTCCGTGGCCGAGATGTGTGGTAACGGCGCCCGCTGTGCAGCGCGTTTTGCCTACATGCACGGTATTGCGCCTGCCCGAATGCGCTTTGAAACCATCGCCGGTATCATTGAAGCCTCGGTTTCCGATATCAATGTAGCCATCAAAATGACGGCGCCAAAAGATCTGCAACTGCGACAGTCAATAGAAGTTGATGGAAAACCCACTGAGCTGCACTCCGTCGACACCGGAGTACCGCATGCGGTCTGTTTTGTAAAAGATGTGGAGAATGCGGATGTTTGCGGTCTTGGCAGCAGGATCCGTCACCACCAGGCCTTTATGCCGGCCGGCACCAACGTCAACTTTGTCGGCAGTATCGACAGGGGACTCAAGGTCCGCACCTATGAACGCGGCGTCGAAGACGAGACACTGGCCTGCGGCACCGGTGCAACCGCGGCCGCCATTATCTCCGCTCTGACAGGCCGGACTACATCGCCGGTGGATATCATTACCTCGGGCGGCGATACCCTGACCATCTCTTTTGATCTTATCGGTGACACCGGTGCGGACAATGTCTTTCTCAAAGGTCCGGCCCATGTGATTTACAGGGGAGAACTCAATAAAGAGGCCCTGGCGGCATAAACCAGTATGGCCGGGCTGGATTGACCGGCCACAACAACCATGGAAACAGCCTAAAGCGACAACACTTCGCGGGCTATTTGCAAAAAAATACCAAAACCAGAACGGAGGAAATCCCCATGCAACCCATTCAAGGTGCGCTAACAGCCATTGTCACCCCCATGCTTGACGGCAAGGTTGACGAGCAGGGGCTAATCGATCTGATTGAATTTCAGATCAAAGGCGGCATCCACGGACTTGTTCCCTGTGGCACCACAGGCGAATCGGCAACCCTTGGTTTTGATGAACATAAACGGGTTATTGAACTGACGGTTAAAACAGTGGCCGGACGAATCCCGGTGATTGCCGGAACAGGGGCCAATAATACGCTTGAGGCCATTGAACTGACTGAATCGGCCAAGGCAAGCGGCGCCGATGCCGTCCTGTCCGTTGTGCCGTATTATAACAAACCAAGCCAGGAGGGATTGTACCGGCATTTCAAGACCATTCATGATGCGGTCGATATTCCAATGGTGCTCTACAATGTTCCCGGCCGTACAGTCACCAACATGCTGCCGACGACGGTGGCCCGGCTGGCCGAGCTGCCCCATGTTATCGGCATCAAGGAGGCCGGCGGCAGCTTGAACCAGATCAGTGAGATTATCCGTCGCTGTCCGGATGATTTCATCCTGCTCTCCGGTGACGATTTTACCTGCATGCCCACGGTGCTTGTCGGCGGCAAAGGGGTTATCTCCGTTACCTCAAACATCAAACCAAATGACATGGCGACGATGATGGAGGCAGCGTTAAAGGGTGACCTGAAAAAGGCCAACGAAATCCACTACCGGTTCTTTGGCCTGATGGGCACCATGTTCTGCTATCCCAGTCCTGCACCCGCCAAGAAGGCGCTGGAACTGATGGGCATAATTAAATCCGGCGAGGTTCGGCTGCCCATGACTGAAATGGATGCACCCTCCATCCAAAAGCTGACAACGGAAATGAAAACAGTGGGGTTGCTGTAACCGGAACATCGACAATCTTAACAATAAGTTGGAAATAAAAAGATGACAAAGGTAATCGTAGCCGGAGCAGCCGGCAGAATGGGTCAGCGTATCAGCTATATGGTCGGACAAAATCCCGACCTGGAATTGGCGGCGGCCTTTGAACAGCCCAACAGCCCTGCTGTCGGTAAGGATGTCGGCGAAAACGGCGGTTTTGGAACCACCGGGGTCCTCATCTCGCCCGGTCTTGAATCCGTCATTGACCAGGGTGATGTCATTATCGACTTTACCTTTCACAAGGCCACGATCGAATTTGCCAAAATTGCGGCGGCGCATAACACTGCCATGGTGATCGGCACCACCGGGTTAAGCAGTGACGAGCTTGCCGAGCTCAAACATCTTGCCGAAGGCGCCTTTCCCTGTGTTCAGGCACCGAATATGGCCGTTGGCGTCAACGTCCTTTTCAAACTGGTAGAAAAAACAGCAGCTATCCTTGGCGATGCCTATGACGTTGAAATTGTCGAGGCCCATCATCGAATGAAGAAGGATGCCCCTTCCGGAACGGCGCTCAAGCTTGGTGAAATGGCGGCGAGCGGCCTGGGCCGTGATCTGGCGGAAGTCGGCGTGTACGAACGCCACGGCATCATAGGAGAACGCTCGGACACGGAAATCGGTATTCAGACCATCCGGGCCGGTGATATCGTAGGCGAACACACCGTCTATTTTGCCGGGGCCGGAGAACGGATTGAACTCATCCACAGGGCCCATTCACGCGATAATTTCGCACGCGGGGCAGCCGTTGCCGCCGCTTGGGTCGTCGATAAAGACAATGGTCTCTATACCATGTTTGATGTTCTTGGCCTGGCTGATTTCTAACGGCTGCTATTCGGCCGGAGTCGAGAAAACGGCTCCGGTCCTTTTGTCCCCATCGCCCCTCTTCCTTGAATAAACGAAATCTCTCCACCGCCTGGATCGGTCTTGGTTCCAACCTGGGTGATTCCCTGCATATCCTGCATCAGGCCTGGCGAAAACTTGGCCGGGACCCTGCCGTACGCCTGCAGCGGCTATCCACATGCTATCGTAGCCGACCGGTTGATATGGAATCAGAACACTGGTTTATCAATGGCGTGGGCGAGTTGCAGACCAGTCTGTCTCCCATGGAGTTACTGACCCTGCTTCTGCGCATTGAAAAGGAATTTGGTCGACGACGTGACCCCGATTCGACCGGCCATCAGGACCGCACTCTTGATCTTGATCTTCTGCTTTATGATGATCTCATCATTGACGAACCTTTCCTGCAGATTCCCCATCCCCGGATGCACAACCGGATGTTTGTCCTGGCGCCCCTGGCCGGACTGGCCCCAAAACTCAAACACCCTACCCTTCACCTCACTATGACCGCCTTAAAAAATAATCTCCTTAACGATCCTGCTGCGGCCGTCATCCACCAGGTTTTTCCGGTTGCTGGTTCCCGGATCTGATACCCTCATCACCAGCAACCATACCCGTCCGGGGTTCTATTCTATTCCTGATTTTTTTTTCAGACTGGTAAAAAATTGATGAACTCGTAAAAATTCAAAATTTTTCCAAAGATGGCTAAGTAAAAACACAGATATACAATGAGTAGTGTTCCATGGTGGGTCGCGACCATACAGGTAGTATGTTGTGAATCGCTCCGGGACACACGACGCAGTAGATCGCAGTTTTTACGACGCCATCATGAAATTGAATTAGACTTTTCCTTTCCCACGGCTATAATAGAACCATGTGTATATGCAGACACCAAGACAATTCTGCAACCCTGCAGGCGCAATAGATGAGTCCGGTTCGACTTTTCATCCTTGCGATACTCTTTTATATCGCCTGGCGACTTTTTACAGGACCGAGGAACAGGAAACCGAAACGTCGCCATGACCAGTCCGGGTCTTCGGAGGTCAAGGATATCCTGATGGAAGATCCGGTCTGCCACACCCTTGTTCCGAAGGGACAGGCCATCAGATTGCGCCACAAAGGAAAAACCTACTATTTCTGCAGTGAAAAATGCTGCGATACCTTTACCCGTGAATCGCGAGGACAAGAATGAAATTTTTTATCGACACCGCCAATATTGACGAAATCAAAAAAGGCCTTGAACTGGGCATGGTTGACGGCGTAACCACCAATCCGTCGCTTGTTTCCAAGGAGCAACGACCTTTTTCCGAAATTTTACAGGATATCTGCGCCATCGTCGACGGACCGATAAGCGCCGAGGTCGTCAGCCTGGATGCGGAAGGCATGGTTGCCGAGGCCCGTGAGCTGGCAAAAATCCATGACAATATCGTCGTCAAGGTGCCGATGATCATGGAAGGCATCAAGGCGGTCAAACGCTTGAGCGCTGAAAATATCAAAACAAATGTGACCCTGGTTTTTTCCTCATCCCAGGCTCTGCTTGCCGCCAAGGCCGGAGCAACCTATGTCAGCCCTTTTGTCGGTCGTCTTGATGATATTTCTCAAAACGGCATGGACCTCATCGGCGACATTATGACAATCCTGCGCAACTACGGGTTCACCACCGAAGTCATTGTCGCCTCGGTCCGCAACCCCATGCATGTAGTTGAATCCGCACTCATGGGCGCAGATATCGCCACGATTCCCTACAAGGTGATCACCCAGCTGGCCAAACATCCCCTGACCGATATCGGTATGGAAAAATTCCTGGCCGACTGGGAAAAGCGTCAAAAATAACTACTTGCCGGAAGAGAGCATCCATGCGTATCCTGATTCCCGTACTCGTTGCCCTGGTTCTGCCGGTTGTTGCACAAGCTACCATGTATACTTATGTCGACAATCAGGGATTGCGTCATTACACCAATGTACCAAGTGATGCGCGGGCACGGGCGATAAAACTACCGGAACATCAGAACGTACAATACAGGCCACAGGTCCGTCTTTCTCATGTCCCGAAGCAACACCGGCAGCGCACTATACATATGCCGACGAATACATCGGTCCTGGAAAGCCATATCCTCCACGCCTCAATGGAGCATCAAGTCGATCCCCTGCTGATCAAGGCAATTATTAAAACCGAATCCAATTTCAACCGGTTTGCCGTTTCTTCACACGGCGCCCAGGGGCTTATGCAACTTATGCCGGAAACCGCCAAAGACCTGGAGGTAACCGATCCCTTTGACGCCTATCAGAATATTTCCGCCGGCACCCGCTACTTCCGCACTCTGCTCAATACCTTTGCCGGCAATATTCGGCTCAGCCTTGCTGCATACAATGCCGGGCCGGGGCGGGTCGCCCGCCTCGGCGCTATTCCCCGCATACCTGAAACCATCGACTATGTGCGTACGGTTCTGCGTCATTATAAAGAGTACAAACACTCCGCAGGCCACCTTCAAACCTCAATTAACCTCAGACGTCTGGTAACCATCAATTAAAGGCTATCTTGAAAACGATAAGTTCACCTGGAGCAATGTCTCAGCACCAACCCACGACCCCTGCAAAAAATGAAAGAACGCAACAAAGTGGAAAATATCCGCCTCATTGCAGAACCATCATTATTCCCATCACAACAAGAAAAGTATAAATAATACGTAGATATGTCTGCTGGTTGATCTTTCCGGTCACATGGGAACCGGCAACCGTGCCCAGAAGAACAAAAGGCGCCGTCACCAGAAAAATTCGCATCGTTGCCGGGGTAGAAACGCCGGTAAGCGCGTGGACAATGGCTGTAACGATACCGTTTGCCACGAAAAAACCACTCAACGTTGCCCTGATTTCCTCCTTGTTCCAACCGGCTAATGTCGTATAGATAATCGCCGGCGGTCCTCCGGCGCTGAATGCCGCGCCGATGGCCCCGGTCAGAAATCCGGCCGCATATCCCCATACCCGTGAAAGTCCAAGAGGACGGGGTCGGACAAGCAGATTATAGAGGCTGTAACAGATAAGTAACAATCCGATGCAGAAACGGATTATACCTGAATCAACTCGCTGCAACAGAGTCGCTCCCACAAAAACGCCGGGAATGGATCCTGCAACAAGCGGCAGGATCTTGGCCCGATCCAAATGCCTCCGTAGATGCAGAGCAAGGTAAACCGTGATAATCAGTCCGTTGAGAATGCACAGCGGTACGGCGGCCTTGATATCAAGAATCAGGCTTAAAAGAGGGATCGCCACCAGAGCGGAACCAAACCCGGTCAGCCCCTGGACAAACCCGGCGGCTAAAAAAATGCATGCGGTAAGCAGAGAGATGATCATAAACACGACGAAAAAGGGAACATAGACACTGCCACGGACAGGGGCGCAACTCTACCTGCCCCTTTAACGGCTGTCAATTGCTTCTTTCATTGATTTTTTTCCAGGTCCGGTAATCCACCAAGGATGGAAAAATGGACGATACGGATTCTTTATATCTGTTGCACGCTGTTCATTCCTGAATTTTCCCCGGCTCTCATATTTTCATGAAAAGAACTCCCATACAAACGCTACGAAACGATATCGGCTGTCCGGCCATCTTTCTGCTGTTCTTCACTCTACAGGTTCTGTTGCCTGTGGGATCCGGCGGTGCAGCCACATTCACTGTTAATTCCGGATTTGACGTCCAAGATCTGGAACCCGGAAACGGACTTTGTGTTGCCTATCTGGTTATTATTATTCCAGCGGTTCTTCCCTATTGTACACTGCGCGGCGCCATAGAAGAGGCAAATGCACTGGCCGGTGAGGATACCATCCTCCTTGGGTCGGGGACCTATCGCCTCAGCCTGACGGGCCGGGATGAAGATCAGGCGGGCAGCGGTGATCTGGATATTACCGATTCGGTTTATATTATCGGGGCCGGAGCCGATAAAACATTCATCGATGCCGCCGGTCTTGACAGAGTCTTCGATATCTTCGGTCCGGATACGGTCGTTTCCCTGTCAGGGCTCTCCATCATTAACGGAAAACTGCCTGCCGACGGATTGATGCACAGGGGCGGCGGCCTGCGCAACCAGGGACGACTGGTGATAAACGATGTTGTGATTTCCGGCAATACCCTTTCCGGGACGAGTGATGAGGGCGGCGGTATCTATAATAATGGATCTTGCTCAATAAGGGACACAACCCTGCATGATAATGATGCCGGCCTTGGCGGCGCTGTTTACAATGATGTTAACGGCCATCTGCAGGTGACTGCAGCCACTCTGCACCACAACAGCAGCCGGGGCGGTGGCGGCATCGTCAATAAAGGGTCCGCTCGGCTGACCAACACGACCTTTTTTGCCAATACCGCCACAGGAACCAACAGCCTGCCGGGCGGTGCTGTTCGTAATTCCGGTAATGCAACCCTGCTCCACTGCACCATTGCCGGAAATTCCTCCACTACAGGCGGTGGAGGAATTTATAATGATAATACCCTTATTCTGATCAATACCATTATTGCCGGTAATGCGACCGGCAACTGTTTGCTGCAGAGCGGCCTCATTTCAGAAGGCGGCAATCTGGACAGCGGCACGACATGCGGCCTTTTCATCCGGCCCGATGATATTTTCGACCATGATCCCTTGCTCGCGCCCCTACACAATAACGGCGGCCTGACTCCAACCATGGCCCTTAGGCCCGGAAGCCCTGCCATTGATGCCGGAATTCCTTCGGCCCAGGTTACAACCGATCAACGCGGCCTGGCACGACCGAGACGAAAAGGTTTTGATATCGGGGCATTTGAACTGAATAACTTTTCTCTCGCCCCCTGCATCATGCCTCTGCTCCTGCCTTAAAAAAGAATTTTCATGAATTGAGATGAAAAAGGTTCAACGACGGAAGGAAATGCGCTTTCTTCTTGACAGCAAAATGGATGCTGCAGTATTACAAGGGGCACTTTCACATCCCGTGCCGGAGTGGTGAAACTGGTAGACGCACTGGACTCAAAATCCAGCGAGCTTATGCTCATGTCGGTTCGACTCCGACCTCCGGCACCAGCAAACAAACAAGGCTTTATCCCGGAAGAAGTAGCGGGATAAAGCCTTTTGTATTTTGTAATTATTCCTTCCTGGGTATGGTGCTCATCGATGGTATGGGAAAGAACATGCTCTACAAGGACAAAAAAGCCACAATGTATTATAGACAAATGAAGAAATCATCCTTACACTATTAGGTCTGCAGGTTCAATTTGCAGGAAACAGACAAACTTTACCATTGATGCTCTGTAGTTCGCCTGCCGACTTTGAAAATGATATCAACACAGCCCCTACTTGACTACTTTTGCTGAAGGAAAGCTGTTATGACCATGCCGAACACCATGACCGACGCATCCCCGCTGCCCATATCCGACCAGGATATTTACCAGGCGATGAAGGAAATTCCCGGTTATCTGGACATTACACCAGGAGACTTTAAGGACCTGTACAGGATCGTGTATCATCATACCCTGCAGAGAATCGCCCAATCCGTTACCGCGGAAGATATTATGACCAAAACGGTCATTACCGTGCGGCCGGAAACACCGGTTCAGGAGGCTGCAGATCTAATGGCTGCCAAAAGGGTATCGGGAATTCCGGTGGTCACCGCAGACATGCTTGTCGCAGGGGTGTTATCCGAAAAGGATTTTCTTGCCAGGATGGGGCCGAACGGCCCGAAAACGTTCATGGACGTAGTGGCTCGCTGTCTGATGGCACGAGGTTGCGCCGCCCTGGCAATCAGGGAAAAAAAGGTTGAGGATATCATGACCTCCCCCGCCGTAACCGTGAGCCGAAAAACAAGCCTGCTGGAAATTTCCGCTCTTCTCAAAGAAAAGAAAATCAACAGGGTACCTGTCACGGACCAGCAGGGATTCCTGGTCGGCATTGTCTCAAGAGAAGATATTATCCATACACCGCTGATCCAGAGGGATATGATCCGCCCGGAGGATGGCCCGGCTTAACATTTCCACAACGTGAAAATTATGCAAGACTATTTCAACAAGATGAAAGGCTCAACCAAAAGTCCGCCCAGGGTAAGTCTCTCTGAGATCGCCTGGTCCTGGATCGGCGCCTTTCTGGGTATTTCCGCAGTGGCGGCCTTAAATTATAATCTCCTGGCACAAACGGACCTGGTCATGATCATCGGCTCCTTCGGGGCGTCCGCCGTCCTGATTTACGGAGCCATCAAAAGTCCTCTGGCGCAACCGAGAAACCTTAT
>DRLX01000558.1 GCA_011322715.1 Desulfobulbaceae bacterium | reverse complement strand
GAATTCACAATCTGAAATATTTCACCTGGGTTGAACAGCAGGGCAAGACCTTTGAAGAGATCCAGGCCCAGTGGTATGATTCTGATTACTGGACGAGCATCCCAGGTACCATGGACGAGATCGACAGGCTGATTGAAGCATTCAACGAAAGGACCGGCCTGCTGGAGAAACTGTAGGAACAACTGATGAAACTCTGGCTGAAAAATCCCCTTGCCGTCCTGGTAAGTGATGATGTTGACGCCGGCGGCGGCATTGTTGTCGAGGATGAGAGGATCATCGAAATCCTGCCATCGGGAGGGAGACCGGCAACGGAGATCGACCAGGTCTTTGATGGTTCCGCCCATGTGGTGCTGCCCGGGCTTGTCAACACGCACCATCATTTCTACCAGACCCTTACCAGGGCCTGTCCGGCGGCCCTTAACAAGGAGCTCTTTCCCTGGCTCAAAAGCCTGTATCCCATCTGGGCTGGGCTGAGCGAAGAGATGATCCACGTATCCACCCGTCTTGCCGCCGCCGAGCTTTTGCTCTCTGGCTGCACGACCACGGCCGATCATCATTATATCTTTCCGATTGCCGCGCCGGAAGCGCTCGACATCCAGATCGATGCCATCCGGCAGATCGGCATCCGAGCAGTGCTGACCCGGGGCTCCATGAGCCTGGGTGAGGATCAGGGCGGCCTGCCGCCCCGTACTACAATCCAGGACGAAGACACCATCCTTGCCGACTGTGAACGGGTCATCGCCAGGTACCACGATCCGGCCCCCGGTTCCATGCTCCAGATCGCGTTTGCCCCCTGTTCACCCTTTTCCGTCAGCGAAGAGTTGATGCGAAACACAGCAAACCTTGCCCGCGCAAACAAGGTACGGCTACACACCCATCTTGCCGAGACCCTGGATGAAAATGATTTCTGCCTTGCGCAATTCGGCCTGCGGCCCGTTGATTACCTGGAACGGGTCGGCTGGATGAACAACGATGTCTGGCTGGCGCACGGCATCCATTTTACCGATGAGGAAATTATGCGCCTGGGACGGGCCGGGGTCGGAATCTGCCACTGCCCGAGTTCCAATATGATTTTAGGCTCCGGCCAGTGCCGGACGCGTGATCTTGAGCAGGCCGGCTGTCCGGTCGGCCTGGGCGTGGACGGCTCAGCCTCCAATGACTGTTCCAACATGATGCAGAAAGTGCGGCAGGCCCTGCTGCTCCAGCGTCTGCGCTACGGATCGGCCGGGGTGACCCATCAAGATGCCCTGCGCTGGGCGACCATGGGTTCGGCAGCCTGTCTGGGACGGGAGGACATCGGTGAAATCGCTGTCGGCAAACAGGCGGACCTGGCCTTGTTTACCCTGAACGGACCCCGTTTTTCCGGGGCAGGCGATCCGCTGGCCGCCCTGCTGCTCTGCGGAGCGCACCGGGCGGACTATGTCATGGTTGCCGGCAAATGGGAGATTGAACAGGGAGAACTTGCGGGCGTTGACCTTGCCCAACTTATCGCTGAACATACTGAAAATACGCAATTACTAGACCACTAAAACAGCGAAGTCGTAGTCAAGCTAACTCTATGATTGAAAAACAAATTCTTTCCCTGCTCAAAGGCAACACAACCATCGCCCTGGTCACCATTATTGATAAAAATGGTTCCGCTCCCCGGCTGCC
Organism: Desulfobulbaceae bacterium; assembly: GCA_011322715.1. Classification (GTDB taxonomy): domain Bacteria; phylum Desulfobacterota; class Desulfobulbia; order Desulfobulbales; family Desulfobulbaceae; genus DRLX01. Next base: position 1,197 of record DRLX01000558.1, on the reverse strand, counting down.
CGGTTCTAAAATGGTGGTGGAAAAGGACGGCACCCTGCACGGGACAATCGGCGGCGGACTGCTTGAATTTACCGCCCAGACAAAGGCACGGGAGGTCGCCCGGGGCGCGGCGCCGGTGCTGACGGAATTCGACATGCGGGCTGGTGGCGCGAACGGAGATGCCGACATGATCTGCGGCGGTATCCAGATTGTTCTCATTGAACGATTAACACCGGACATGGCGCCCATGTTCACCCGCGCCCTTGCCTGTTCTGCCAAAGGAGGCCGTGGTACCTGGATCATTGACATTACCGACCCGCAACATCCCGGCCGTGATTTTATTGACCTGACAAAAAACCTACCGGCCAGGGACGACATTGACTTTGCGGCGATTATACGCAGTCGAACAACCCGAATTATCCGAACCGGCAAAAAGGCGCTGGTCATTGATCCCCTGCCCAAAAGCGGCACCGTTGTTCTCTTTGGCGGCGGCCATGTCTCACTGCATGTGGCTGAGCTTGCCGCCTCCATTGACTTTGACGTGATTGTCTGTGACGACAGAAAAGAGTTTGCCGATAAACAGCGCTTTCCCATGGCCACGGCCACCTTGACCATTGATGTCGCCAATGCCTTTGCCGATATTGAGCAGACAGAGGATTTATATCTGCTCATCATCACCAGGGGACACAGCCATGACCAGGAAATACTTGCCCAGGCCCTGCGAACCCCTGCCCGCTACATCGGCATGATCGGCAGCAGGCGGAAGCGGGATATTATTTACCATAACTTGAAGAAGCAGGGCTTTACCAATGCCGATTTTGCCCGGGTACACTGCCCGGTCGGTATCCCGATCGGATCGGAAACGCCCAGGGAAATCGCCGTCTCCATTATTGCCGAACTGATCGCGGCCCGGTCAGGAAACATGTAGGATCATGCTGAAAACATGAGCAATATTTTCTCAACCCTTGTGCAAGCGGAGGACAGGGTCATTTCCATTGTCGGGGCCGGCGGCAAGACCTCGCTCATGTTTTTGCTCGCCCATGGTTTTCAACAACAGAGCCTGCAGGTCATCACCACAACCACAACCCGTATCCGTGTCCCTGCGTCCCGGCAAAGTAAAAATGTCATCCTCATGGAGGAAAAGCATTGTTATCCCCGCCTTGTCACAGCGCTTGCGCGCGACCGCCACGCCACCATCGGACATCACCTGCTGCCAGG
>DRLX01000557.1 GCA_011322715.1 Desulfobulbaceae bacterium | reverse complement strand
CAGGCTGTATGCTCCAATTCCTTACTTCATGTAATGATTTTTCCCCGCAAATAGTTGCCCTCCAAGTGGATTTTAATTCAATGGGCTTTTCGTTAAATACAACGCGACAGCCGGGTTCTTAGCTGCCAGACAGGCTTTACTTCTTGGAAAACACAGGGCCGGATGCCCTCTTTGCCCTCATATAGCATTTTTGATAAAGACAATTAAGTTTTAGACAAAAAGCACATTTAATCTAACCTAATTTGCTGTAAATCAATGATTTATAATATTTTTTTCAAAAAACAAACGAGACAAATCGCCATGTTTGTACTTGTTTGCTCCCGGCCTGAATGCGACTTTTGCTATCGTAAACAACCATTGCATTGCGCTTAAAAATTTTTTACCATGGGAAAAGTGATTTCTTTTACTGATATTTTCAGGCAATTGTCCTTTTTTCAGGTTCTTTCGGAGGGAGAATTACATGAACTGGAAAAGATTTCCCGCCTGAGGTCTGTGCCCAGATACAAGTACATCTTCTATCCTGGTGAATGCGCAGACAAACTGTACATCCTCACCGAAGGCATCATCAAAACGGGCCGGCAATCGGAAGATGAACGCGAAGTGATCAAGAGCGTGTTGCATCCGCTGTCCATTTTCGGAGAGTTGGGCTTAGTCGGAGTCGAAACGCGCTCTGAATTTGCCATGGCCATGAGTCAAACGGTGAGTTTCATTGAAATAGATGTAAACGGTTTTAAAGAACTGATGCGCAAGAACCACGAGTTGAGTATGAACGTCCTCAATTTGGTAGGTGGCCGCTTGCAGCGTACAGAGAAAAAGTTGGAATCGCTGATTTTCAAGGACGCCCGCACCCGCATCATTGACTTTCTCAAGGAAATGGCGCGCCTGCGCGGTCGCCGCGTCGGTTACGAAATGCTATTCAAGCACTGCCTGACACAGCAGGAAATTGCCAACATCACAGGCACCTCCCGCCAGACGGTTACCAGTGTCCTGAATGAATTGCGCAAAGAAAATCTCATCAACTTCAACAGGCGCAGCATCCTGATAAGAGATATCACCAAGTTGGCTTGAGCCTGTCGGTGTATATAGCTCTCTCTTCTCCCCCTTACGGGAAATAAGTTTTTCCCTCTTCGACCAAAAAAGTATTTGGAAACACGGCGCGGGCCTCCTCTAAGAGGGGGCCTAAGCCGTTGTACTTTCCAGAAAAATGCCCCAAAAGCAATTTGCCTGCATGAGCATCCCGGGCAACCATAGCCGCTTCTTTAGCCGTAGCATGCATAGAACGCCTCGCCCTGGCCTTATCAGCCTGCACAAATGTGCTTTCGTGATAGAGCAGATCTACGTTCTGAATCATTCCTGCCAGCTCCGGGAAATAGGCCGTATCGCTGCAATAGGCAAAAGAACGCGGAGGCTCGGGGTCCGTGCTCAACCTTTCAGCAGGAATTTTCTTCCCGCCCAAGAAGATGGCCTCACCACGTTTCACCGCTTTGATCTGCTCAATGCTCAGTCCGAATTCCTCGATTTTTTCTTTGATCATTTTTCGCTGCCCTGCTTTTTCCCGAAACAGGTAGCCCGATACCGGAATGCGGTGCCGAAGAGGTAAAGTCCACACAGCCAGATCGTCATTCTCGAAAACACAATATGGATCATGTTCCGTAAGCAACTCCACAAATTGCAATGGAAAACCCGTTTCCTTTCCGGCTATCTCCAGTTGCATCCGGATGATTGGCTCCAGACCTGCCGGAGAAAAGATGCTGAGAGGCTTTTTCCGCCCTTGCAGAATCATGCTGCTCAACAAAGCCACCAGGCCGAAGTAATGATCGCCATGCAAGTGGGTAATGAAAATCTGCTGTATGGGAAAGGGTGAAATCCCCAGATCGGCCATCCGAAACTGGACGCCTTCGCTGCAATCTATCAAAAACCGGTGCTGTCGAATATGCAGTACCTGGCCTGAAGGATGCCGCCCGTGGGCATACAAAGCGCCTCCGCTACCCAATATCGTTACGCCCAAAGAGGCTGCATCCGGCATGTGTCGGGTATTTACTCTTCCATGGGTTCACCCGGATCAGCCATCAACTGACGTTCCAGCTCTTCCATTTTGAAGTAATCTTCGGCCTCTGAGATGGTCGGGATGATATTGAGTACCTTATCTAAGCGGGAAATGGAAATCAGTTTTTTTACACCGGAATGCACCACGCCTGTCAGGATAAAATTGCCCTTTTCCCCGCCCCAAAGGCGATCGGCCGTCAGAATGGCACTGAGACCTGATGAATCCACATATTCCAGGTTGGACAGGTCTAAAATCAGGCGTTTGATACCCTCGTTGGAGAGTACGACCAATTTGGATTTTAATTCCGGAGCCATCACGGAGTTCAAGGTAGATTCCTGCAACTCAAAAACTGCGTAATGGGGCGTGGTCTTAAGTGAAAATTTCATGGGTGTCTCCTTGTTTATTCTGCCGCATCAGACATTTCGAACCGAGCTCTCCGGCTGTGCTACACGGCGGCTTACAATCAATAAAAGTCCTTTATTCGATGCAAAAATATCAAAATCTTATCACATGGAGCCAAATCCGGCAAGAAAGTTTGAAGAAGGCTTGCTTCAAAGAGCTACGGGTTGTATCTTTGGCCGTTCAATGGGTGTAATGATGTCTCCGAAAACAGGCCCTGTAAGCAGATGCATGTTTTCAGGCCCTTTTCCACAGGCATCATTGAACTAATTGGCGTTTGTGGCATTGTTTTATTGAGTTTACCTTTTGTTACTTACGTTCAAAATCAGAGAGAACGACATGGATAGAAAATTTTCGCCTCAGGTCAAGGAAATCATTTCGCGCAGCCGCCAAATGGCTGTGCGATTGGGCCATGACTATATTGGTGCAGAGCACTTGCTTTTGGGGGTGTTGGATTACCCTGAATCGCTGGCCGTGAGAATACTGCAGTCGCTGGATGTGGATACACAGGAATTGAGACGTACTATAGAGCATTCCATTCAGCATAGCTCTACTACAGGCGAGATGTTGAATGTAGGCAATCTTCCCCTCAACCGCCTGGCTGCCAAAGTCCTGAAAATCACTTTCCTCGAAGCCACCGAAATGGCTACTGAAGAGATATACCCGGAACACATCGTCTTATCCATTCTGCGCCACAACGAAAACCTGGCCAGCAGGATTCTGCACGAGTTTGATGTGGATTACGAACTGTTTCGCACGGAATTGGAAATTGCCAACCACCAAAGCGATTTCTCTGTAACAGACCCCTTTCTCATGGCTTCAGACGAAGACAACCCCATGGAAGATGAACCGGCTCGACGCCTGCAGCACAAAAAAACAGGCTCCAAGTCCAAAACGCCGGTGCTGGATAACTTTGGGAGAGATGTTACCAAATTAGCTGAAGAAGGAAAACTGGACCCCATCATTGGCCGCGATCGCGAAATCGAACGCGTATCCCAGATACTCTCCCGCCGAAAGAAGAATAACCCCATCCTCATCGGCGAACCCGGTGTAGGTAAAACAGCTATTGTGGAAGGCCTGGCTCTGCGCATTACGGAAAAAAAGGTCTCTCGTACCCTTTTCGATAAGCGCATCGTGATGCTCGACCTGGCGGCTTTGGTCGCAGGTACCAAAT
>DRLX01000556.1 GCA_011322715.1 Desulfobulbaceae bacterium | reverse complement strand
TTAGTGTCAAAGAGGGCAATTTGTCTCCGCCTTCACCTGATGTACCGATGAATACTCCAAACCCGAAAACAGTAACCAACCCAGCAGATGATATTCGTCTCAGAAATCGTACAGAAGAATCAGGCAATGGACGTATTCATACGACTGCCGGAAAAATAGTCAAAGACATGGCAGGTAAGAATAAAACTGATCCACCAAGATCGACGCATGATTTTTATCATAATCAGTCATTCTATTATGAAGGGAATTTGGTAGAACCTCCGAGGCAGGAAAAAGGTATTGTGCTTCCTTCCGGTATGGTCATTGGAGGCGATGCCGATTATACACCACCTGAAAATGACAAAGACTTCTTTAAAGGGAGCGTGTTTGAGAAGAAATAAAAAATCCGATGCAAATCAATCCTCGCCGTAGTCTATATCAAGATCCTTAGTGCTCATTCCCACCACCCCGGAAAACCCATCCAGACCTTTGGCAGGATCATCAGTAACAGGATATTGATGGTCTTTCTTGGCCAAGTCCTTTTTGAAGAGCATCCCCAAAAAAATAAGCAGAACGGCACACACAATCATTATTATGGTTCCAGTAGTCACGATGCTTCTCCCCATTGCAAGCAAAAGAACTTTAAGCCAACGATAGAACCTTACAATCCTGTTTAACGCTTAGCATATTTTCCATATATGTCAAGCAGGTACAGTTGTCGTGTACAACTATCATTTGCGAAGCGGCAAAGTTTGTGCCCTAACAGCATGAGAGAACTATGTTTAGTATAGCCGGATCTCCGGTCTCCTTCCCATGAAATCAATTTAAATACATTGCCTATGAAGCGTTTTGCCTTTATAATCGATTCATATTTTGAACTAATTAGAGGCGGTAATGGTCAAATATATTTGGCAGGAAAAAAAATGGCCGAATTTTACATGGGATAACAGTTCGTTAATTAATGCACTGAGTCGGTGCAATTTTAAACGAGGCCAACTTCTTGGTCGAATGGCTTCTCTTGGCATGGAGCTTAGCCTTGAAGCCCGGGCAGAGGTGTTGGTCGCAGAGGTATTACATACATCTGCCATTGAAGGCCAGTTGCTCAACCCTGACTCCGTTCGTTCTTCCGTTGCCAGGCGAATCGGCTTATCCGAAGGAGTGCTGGCTGGTCATGACCGCTATGCCGATGGTCTTGTTGATGTTTTGCTTGATGCCACCACCAACTATGATAAGCCATTGACCAGAGAGAGACTCCATGGTTGGCAGGCGGCCCTTTTTCCAGGTGGGTTTTCAGGGGTGCGCCGAATTACGGTTGGCGACTTCCGTGGCAATACTCCCCTGCAGGTTATCTCCGGCCCGATCAGAGAGGAGCAGATTCATTTCGAGGCCCCACCCGACAAACAGGTTAATCACGAAATCAACCAATTCCTCCAGTGGTGGGCTGAAAAAGAATCGACGCTGGACGGTATCCTGCAGGCTGCCATAGCCGGTTTTTGGTTTGTAACCATCCATCCCTACGAAGATGGTAATAATCGCTTGGCCAGAGTGATTACCGATATGGCCCTGGCTCGTGATGAAAAACTTACTACCCGTTGTTACAGTTTATCGGCTCAGATTATTGAAGAGAGGCAGAGTTACTACGAGGTCTTGGAAAAAACACAAAAAAGCGGGCTTGATATTACCCCGTGGCTCAAATGGTTTCTCGGTTGTTTTGAGCGGGCAATCGACAGATCAGATGAAATTGTCGGCAAGGTTCTACTTAAAGCACGTTTCTGGGAATTGCATCGCAACAAGCCCCTGACCAAGCGGCAGCAAAAAGTGATCAATCGTCTGCTTGACGCCGGCCTCGATGGATTCGTGGGGGGGCTTACCACGAGAAAATATGTCGAAATGACAAAAGCAAGTCGTGCTACCTGTTATCGTGAGATCACCGATCTCTTGAACAAGGGCATGCTCAGGAAAAATCCCGGTAAAGGGAGAAGCGTCAGTTACACTTTGAATTGGCCGGAAGAAAAGCAACAGAAATAATTGGCCGCCATGAGGTTTGAAAAGAATGTCCGTAAATAATAAAAACTTTGCTCCAGGATCACGTGTAGTTATCCGTGATGCTGAATGGCTTGTGCGTAGAATCGACAGGACATCGAGTGGTGGTTACGCCCTGAGTGTTGTCGGTATTTCCGAACTGGTCAAAGATAAGGAATCCATCTTTCTCGATGAGATTGATACGGATATCGAACTCCTTGATCCTGCAGACACAAAACTGGTTCCGGATACTTCCAGTTCCTTTCAAACCTCTTTGCTTTACATGGAGAGCCTTCTGCGCCGAACCCCGCCCACTGATGAAAATTTGTATATAGGCCACAAGGCCGCCATGGACCCGGTACCCTATCAACTTGATCCGGCAATTCAGGCTTTACAACAACCACGGCAACGCATCCTGATAGCCGATGCCGTCGGCCTCGGGAAAACCCTGGCCTGTGGTATTCTGCTCAGCGAGCTTATCCAGCGTGGCAGGGGCAAACGCATTCTGGTTCTTGCCGTCAAATCCATGCTTACCCAGTTTCAAAAGGAGATGTGGAGCCGTTTTACCATCCCCCTTGTCAGGCTTGATTCCGCAGGTATACAAAGGGTTCGCTCCCGTATTCCAACCAACCACAATCCGTTTTATTACTATGATAAGGCCATTGTTTCCATCGATACCCTGAAGCAGAATATTGAGTATCGGACCTACCTGGAAAATGCTTACTGGGACATTATTGTGATTGATGAGGCCCACAATGTGGCCCAGCGCGGCAAAGGTTCATCCCAGCGGGCACGTCTTGCCGAGCTGCTTTCCGGCCGCTCTGATACTCTTATAATGCTTTCCGCCACCCCCCATGACGGACGGGCAAAGAGTTTTGCCAGCCTTATGAATATGCTCGATCCTACAGCTATCGCTAATCCAGAAGAGTACGG
>DRLX01000555.1 GCA_011322715.1 Desulfobulbaceae bacterium | reverse complement strand
TCGGGCCGGATTCCCTGCGAATGGGAACCTTCAATACCGCCGCCGACATCGATCAGAATAAGATCCAGAGGAAAATCCCATAACAGTTTGCCCGCCTGAGTATCACGATGATGGGCATGGTAGAAATTGAGATCAATGATGGTTTCCACGGCCTTTTCATGAACAAAACGGGTCAGATCATGATAGGTGCGGCATCCCTCCGGCGTAAAATTTTCGGCAGTTGGATCGGTCAGGTTAAGAGGTTCGATCTTCTTCAGAACTCTCCTGAGCAACCGATATTCGTACATCTCTTCAATAGGTTCTTCCTGAATTGCATAGTACTGTAACTCCTGGACGGCACCCTTATAAACAGTCAAACATTCGGTGTCGAGCGTGATTTCCCGGCCATCGGTAATCACTTCGGTTGCGTTTTCCGTTTTAAAGAGGGCCGGTACCCGAAATTCCCGGGCCACGGTGGCCAGATGACCGGTAGTTGACCCGACATCCGTGATAAAGCCGACCGCCTTGTGGATAACCCGGGCAAGTTGCGGGGTCGCGTGGCAGGCAACAAGAATCCCTCCCATGGGAAAGTCATTCAAATCCCTGCCCTCTGAAAAGACCCAGGCGGGACCAATGGCAATTCCCTCCATGGCGGCGATTCCCCGCCCCCTGATAAGTACCGGATACTTCTCCTCCAGATCACTCAGGTCACAGGCGCGGGGTGCCCTTTTCTGCTGCAGTCGCAACTGCCTGGATTGGAGCACGATTACCCTGTCCTGTCGGTCTATGGCAAACTCTATATCCTGGGGCCGTTTGAAATATTTTTCCAGCCGCATGCCGATCTCGGCAAGTTCCCGGAGCTGATCAGTGGTCAAACTGGATTCCCGGCGCTGGTCTTCCTGCACGCCGTCTATGCCGGTACCGCCGCATCCACGCTGTACCATGGTTGTGGTTTTATGAACAATCTGCACCTCCCTGACCTCATGGGGCGGCCTGCGATCAAGCACGAAATGATCGGCCGGTACTTCCCCGGCCACAATAGGCTCTCCGAGTCCCCAGGCCGAGTTGACGATCATGGTTTCATTTTCCGGGCGCACCGGATCATAGGTATACAGAACACCGCTGACTTTGGCCGGAATCATAAGCTGACAGGCAACCGCCATCATAATTTCATGGGGCCTGAAGTCCATCATCAGGCGATATTCCATGGCTTCCGGGCTGTACAGACTGGCAAGGACCTCTTTGTAGGCCTGGGGGATTTCTTTTAACGGAATATTGAGCCGACTCAGATACTGACCGGCAAAGGAAGAAATCTCATCCTCGCCAAGGGCACTGGATCGGACGGCAAAACAGGGGGTAACATCCTTGTGTCGTCTACTGAGGACCTCGGCGGCGGCCAGTATCTCCATCTGTAATTTAGACGGTACTTCGGCCTCTTTGATGGCACGTTGAATCCGGCGGGATGCCTCATCAACAGGTATTTCACTCTGGTGCCAGCTTCTACGAATGGAAAGGATTTTATCGCGTATATTGTTCTCGTCAAGAAACAGGTTAAATCCTTCGGTGGTAATGGCAAAACCGTCAGGAATCCGGTGATCAAGCAGGTTGCCGATTTCGGCAATATGGGCATTTTTTCCACCCACCGAATCGGTCAACGTTCTGGAAATCATGGAATAGGGAAGGATATAATCCTTTACCTGTCCCAGAACCCTTCCCCGTAACAGTGTTTCTATTTCCTCTTCGATCTTATGGAAACTGACATAGAGGGCTGCATATTTCTGCTCGGTCAGATGGTTGATGGTGACGATAAGTTGCCGAACCAGGTCCGCCAGTTGACGGCAGGTGTGCTGAATATATTGCTTATCAAAGATATAATCTCCACTGAGCTTATCATTGGCATCGGCAATGAGATCAAGAATCTGGTTGTTCAGTTCAAGACTCTTCTTAAATTCGGCAAAGAGAATCTTGAAAGGGACTGTTTCCTTTTTCTTGCCGCCGAAAAGCCGACGGATCCGGTCAAATACGCTCATCGTCTTTTATCTTTCAGATATGTTTCATCAATGGGCACCACCTCCTCCTTTGAACAGGACACCGATGAGCAGGCCGGTGGCGACCGCTATGGCAACGGCCATAATGCCGAAAAGAAGGGAATGTTCATAGGAAAGCGAAGCGATAATCTTGGGCAGTCCGGAGAGCTCAATGGTAATCTCTTCACTGGCCCGGCCAACGGGTTTGCCGTCTTTGACGCTAATGGCCTCGACCAGGTATTTACCGGCGTTCATTTTAGGCGGAATATTCAAGGTCACCGCAAAAGACTTCCTGCCGTCCTTGATCGGGCCATATTCGACAGCTCCGTTATACACCCCGTATACCCCGGCTTTTTCCATAAGCTTTACATATTCACCAAAGACAAACTTTTTGTCCGCAGATTCCGGTTTAATGTCAATATCCTTGACCAGGGCCTTATACCCGATTCCCAGCATGGCGACATCCCTGGCCAGGGCACCGGCGTCTCCTTCGAGTTGGGCAAGCAGAAGGTCCTTGCCGACTTTCTCGGGGGTGTAGACCATGTAGACCGCCGGTGTATTTTCAAGTTCGACATCGGTCTTGTTCATCCATAACAGACCAGCCACCTTGCCTTTGACCTTCAAGGCAACATCTTTCTTTGCCCCGATAACATGAAGCAGAACATCCGCATCCGCCGGCAGAGTCCCGGACGCCTTAAGTGTCGTGCCATTATAAAAGGTTGTAATCTGTAGGGTCGTATGGGCAAGTCGAAGAGTGGGATCTCCATCCGACGCCGGAGCCGATCCGCTCCAGGCAAGGCCTGCCAGAATACAGGTTATCAGTCCATATATTATTCGATTCATTGTCCTTCTCCTTTCTTTCTTTTTCAATGCCCGCCTTTGAGCGCAACCATAATAGAAGGCGTCAGCAGCAGCCCGGCCATCATCTTCACACACACCAAAAGAACCAGACTTGCCAGCATGATCTTTAACTGATCGGCATTGAGCCGTTTGGACACGGCCGTACCGACCTGAGCGCCGATGGTGGACCCGAGGAGCAGAAGGACGGCAAGGACAAAGTCAACCGTATGGTTGGACCAGGCCTGCATAATGGTGACATTGACACAGGTAAAAAGAATTTGAAACAGACTGGTACCGACAACAACATGCATGGGCATGCGCAGCAGATAAACCATGACCGGCACCATGATAAAACCGCCGCCGACACCCATGATAGCGGCCAGGATACCAACCAAAATCCCGAAGCCAAGGGGCAGGAGCATGGAAATTTCACAACCTGATTTTTCAAATTTATACTGAAACGGTAAATTCTGGACAAAAGATTTTTTTTCTTCCTCTCCCTCTTCCTTTGGCTTGGGCCTTTTCTTTTCTATCGGCAGTCCATTATCATGCCGCATTCCCTGCAGACTTTCCCAGAACATATAGCCGCCGACACCGCCCAGCATGATAACATAGGTGACGGCAATGAGAAAATCAGCATTTCCCATGGCCTTAAGCAGTTTAATGACCTGAACACCGACAGTACCACCGGCAACGCCGCCGATCAGCAGCATGACCCCCATGGGAATATCCACATTGCCGAGCCGCATGTGGGCCAACGTTCCCGAAGTGGAGGCACCGACGATCTGATTGGAATCAGATGCCGCCGCTACCGTGGGCGGGATACCAAACATCATTAAAAGAGGCGTCATGAGAAAACCGCCGCCGACACCAAAAATTCCCGAGAGCAGGCCGACGAAACCGCCTAAACCAAGAATAAGAATAATATTCACACTGTTTCCCGCAATGGGTAAATACATATGAAACATGATCTTTACATACCTCTTTTTTCTTTAGCATGACTTTTTCTATAACTTGGGCAAGATGCCCATTTCAACTTAACTGACTGATAAAACAACACCTCACGTTCCAAACAACGACGGAGAATTGATACAGTGTCATTCACACTTGGGGTGACTTGAAAAATTACGATTTTCGTTCAAGATCAGGGAATACTCAAATTGTTATCACAGGCACCATGCCGTCCACGTGGTACCGAGGATAACATTTTTGAGCATGGCGCAGAGATTGGGCGAAAAGACAATTTTTCAAGATAGCTTTGGAGCAGAAATTCAAAGAGTTATCAGTCTGGTTATATATTAAGCCACTTCCTTTTAAAAATAGCCGCAACCAGCGGCCGACTAACCGTTTCCGTGTGTCGAGGCCCTCTCCTGGGACATACGCAGTCCAACATCAGGGCAACTCTCTTCTCAAAAACAACAAGCACAAACATGTCGTGATGCAACGCAGAAATCACAGAAAATCAGATAAAACTATTTTCCGTGTCTCCCGTTTTTTAGAGAGTGGTCCACCAGCGTTACAAACCAAGGTTGTCCGCATGGACGATCAAAATATTGGACAAGGTGTAGTGTATTTTCAGGATGGAACGGAAGGACTACGAGCCGTAATCTTTTTGTTGCCTTTTCATGTTTCCTCCTTCATCGATTGAATAAAAAAATACCGGTAAAAGGGCGCCATGCCACTGGTCGTCCCTGTCGGACAAAAAGAAAATGATAACGACGTAGGTGACCTGAGGCAATGCACGGAGTCTCGCTCACCTCTTTGCACGGTCGTGCCTGTCGTCCGTATAGAGGGGCTACCGGAGTCCCTGCTTCTCTATATTACCTACGACCAGTCACGCCTGTAGAATATACGGCACCCCTGACCACTTACTTTTTTTGGGGATGTGAAACCGAGGAGTTACACTCCCCCCGTGTCAGATACATAACAACCGCCACAAAATCATGGCATTGATCATGTTATCACATAAAAGATTAGCAATTTTAGTGCCGGAATGGTGAAATGAAACACGAACCGGAACAAGCTGAAACACTCTTATAAAAAACAGTCGTATCAACAAGCCTGTCCATGGATACGGGTTTTGGTCAACAGGAATGAAATGGAGTAAAAAGTTTGCTCACGAAGAAAATTTCAAGAAAATTTGTTTATTAAAAAAAAGAAAATTGATACTTTTAAGTTTCATATTGAAACAATAACACTTGGGTTTCAAATTGAAACCCAAGTGTTATTGTTTCAACTAACTACTTAATTA
>DRLX01000554.1 GCA_011322715.1 Desulfobulbaceae bacterium | reverse complement strand
AGGAGATTCTGCAGATGGTCAATGCCAATATCTGTGATTCGGGCTATCGCAACAGAATTAATGCCGGTATGGTTCTGACCGGAGGGACTTCATTACTGGCCAATATCGTTGAAATGGCCGAGCAGGTTTTTGACATGCCTGTTCGGATGGCCTATCCCAATGGAATCGGCGGCCGGGTGGAGGATGTCTGTTCGCCCCGCTGTACCACGGGGGTCGGACTGGTGCTCTATGGAAGCCAGGGGTTGCATTCAGGGCCGCGTGAAGTCGGTGGGGTGGTGCACCGGCTGAAACACTGGATGAAAAATATCGTCTGATGCCGGGGAAAATCTTTAGTCGCGGACGTTTTCGTGGTATAAATATTTTTTTAGGATCTCCGTCGTTTGTTGAATGCACCATCAAATTTATTTGAGTATTTTCGGTATGCAGTCGGGGTTTGTAGAGAGAGAACAGATGTATCAGGTGAATAACCGGGTTTGTGCAATGATCATTCTTGTCAGTGGGGAAAGCCATGTCGTTTAGAGTCGCGGAAGAAGAATCTGTAGCAACAATAAAGGTTATTGGAGTCGGTGGCGGTGGTGGTAATGCCATTAATACCATGGTCCTGAACAGATTGTCCGGAGTAGAATTCATTGTGGCCAACACCGATGTGCAGGCTTTAGAGAAATCCAGAGCTGATGTCAGGCTGCAGCTTGGTCCGGGGATTGCCAAGGGCATGGGCGCAGGCGCTGATCCGGAAGTGGGCCGTGAATCCGCCCAGGAAAGCTATGACGAGTTAAAAAGCGCTCTCCAGGGAGCGGACATGGTCTTTATCACGGCCGGCCTCGGCGGCGGTACCGGCACCGGGGCCGCACCGGTGATCGCCAAGCTGTCCAAGGAATCGGGGGCGTTGACGGTGGCGGTCGTGACCAAGCCCTTTTATTTTGAAGCGAAAAAGCGGATGCGCAACGCTGAAGCCGGCTGGGATGAGCTTAAGGAATATGCAGACACCATTATAACCGTACCCAATGATCGGCTGCTCTCGTTGATGCAGAAAAATTCCACCCTGGTCGATATGATGCAGAAGGTGGACCATGTTTTGCTGCAGGCGGTCAAGGGTATTACTGATCTGATCAACCTGCCGGGACATATCAATGTTGATTTTGCCGATCTGCGCACCGTTATGAAAGAGGTCGGTCCGGCGATCATGGGGACGGGTGCTGCGGTCGGCGAAAACCGTGCATCTGAAGCCGCCAAACGTGCCATTGATAACCAGTTGCTTGAAGATGTCGGCATTGACGGCGCCCGGGGTGTGCTGGTCAATATTTCAGCCACGGAAGAAACCCTGACCCTGGCGGAATTCATGGAGGCTTCGGCCCTTATCCAGGAAAAGGCACACGAGGATGCCAATGTTATCATCGGCGCCCTTTTTGATGAATCCTGCGGCGAAGAGTTGCAGGTGACCGTCATTGCCACCGGTATTGATTCCATTGACGAGGCGGAAACCATTTCCCAGATTGAACTGGTCAAGGGGAAGGTCGCAACAAAGGCTTCTCCCGGCACGCCCACTGTGCATGAGAGAGAGGAACCGGTCAGGGAAGAGAGGCCCGTGCGGGAGGCAAAGCCCAATAAGACGCCGACCGGGCTTTCCAAACTACCGTTTCCGGTCTTTGACGATCATGATCTTGAGGACTATGACGAACCCGCTTATCTCCGCAAAAAGGCAAATTAGTTCTGCGGTCTGATCGACAAAACAGCCGGCAACGGATTATTAAAGCCACACTGTCCAACATCCCGGTTTCAGAAACTGGAACGATTCGAAAAAAATGGAAGGGCCGCCTGCCGGTGGCCCTCCTTTATCCCAATATCTATTCCCTGGCCATATCCAACCTCGGATTTCAGCTGGTCTACAGCCTGATCAATGCACAGCCGGATATTGTCTGTGAGCGGTTTGTCTATCCCGACTCCGATCAGCCTTTGCGGTCCCTGGAGTCCAATCACCCCCTGACGGATTTTGCGATAGTCTGTGTCTCGGTGAGCTTTGAACATGATTTTCCCCGTCTCGCCGGAATGCTGGCGGCAGGCGGAATTGCACCCATGGCCGCTGATCGTGCATCCGACATCGCACCCGGTTCTCCCCTGGTTATTATGGGCGGGGTCGGCGTTTTTATGAATCCGGAACCCATTGCTCCTTTTACCGATCTCATGGTCATCGGCGAGGCCGAAGCCGTGTTGCCGGAGCTTTTTTTGCTGCTTTCCCGGGCGCGGAAAAGCGGTGCCGATAGAGATGCTCTCCTGCGTCAATGCGGCCTTGTCAGGGGCTGTTATGTTCCATCTCTGTATTCCCCCACTTATGGCGATGACGGCCGCGTAGAAAGGATTACTGCCGAGCCGGGCCTTCCCGAACGGGTCGAGAGAATGACGATAACAACGACCTCCTGCGCTGCCCATTCCATGCAGTTGTCTCCAGCGGCTGAACTGGGTATGTACATGATTGAACTCGGGCGTGGCTGCAGTCGCGGCTGTCGATTCTGTGCCGCCGGTTTCATCTATCGCCCTCCGCGTCTCTGGACAAAAGAGGCCATTCTCTGTGCATTAAACGAACGCCCGGCCCATGTCGACAAGGTTGGTCTTCTCGGTATGGAAATGGCATCATCGGATACCCTGGATCATATTGCTGCCACCTTGCAGGAGCAGCAATGCGCCCTGTCGTTTTCTTCTCTGCGGGCCGATCGAATTTCACCGCAACTGATCACCCTGCTTGCCGACTCCGGCCTGAAGTCGGTGGCCATTGCCCCGGACGGGGCCTCGGAGCGGCTGCGGCGTATCATCAACAAGGGACTTTCCGAGGCGGACCTTTTGGACGCAGCCACCCGCCTGGTTGAAGCAGGTATTGTTCACCTTAAACTTTACGTTATGATCGGCCTGCCCACGGAAACCAATGAGGATTTTGATGAACTGGCCCGGATGCTGGCCCGCATGCGCAAGCTTCTTCTGCCTGTTGCCCGCAAACAGGGTCGGATGGTGGAGATCACCCTGTCGGTGAACAGTTTTGTTCCCAAACCATGGACGTCGTTTCAATATCTTTCCTTTGGCGGCCTTGACCGCAACACTGCCCTGGCCCGGAAAAATTCTTCGGCGGCCCTGCTGGCATTAAAGCAGAAAATCAGGTATCTTCGACGCATGGTCAATAAACTTCCCAACGTACGCCTCAAGGTCGATCGTCCCGAACGAGTGCTGGAGCAGGCAGTGTTTTCCCGGGGCGACAGGCGTCTTGCCGGTGTGCTCCTTGATATGGGCATTGGTAAATATTCTTTTAAACAGGCGATGAAGGCCCATGGCCTGACCAGCTGGGAGTATGCCGTCCGGCCCAGAGAAGCGGATGAGTTGATGTGCTGGCAGGTCCTTGATCACGGAATCAAGGATGGATATCTCTACCGGGAGCTTGAGCGGGCTTACAGATTGCAGGCTACCTCTCCCTGTGATACCAGCCGATGCAGGCGGTGCGGAATTTGTCATGGGACGTTGGAAGCCTGATTTTTCAGCAATACGAGATAAACTGCCCGGGGAGCTGCCGATGCGCATTCTTTCCCTGCTGCGTCGACTGTGGTCCTGTCTCTGTTCCGGGAAAGATAATATGCGGGCCATGTGGGCCCGACGACTGGATAGGGATGCGCTGCTGCCCTTTGAGCTGGTAAAATATTTTGCCGTTACCAGTCTGGCCCTGATTTTCTGTGCTTCCCTGTTACTCTCCTGGATTCTTGCCAATAATGCCAAACATGTGCTCCTCAAGCGCAGTGAAGCCTACTCCCAGCTTTTTGCCGAAAATCTCAATCGACAGGTTTTTCTTCAGTTTGTTCTGCCCACGGTTGTCCGTTACGGCCGGATAGCGCTCTCCGACGAACGCCAGTTCAAGAGGCTGGACGGAATTGTCCGCAATATTACCCGGGGAATGCATATCGACTCGGTCACTATCTTTGATTCCCGGGAAAATATTATCTCCTATTCCACCATCTCCGAAATGGTGGGACGCCGTAACATGGGCGGGCTTGAATATGAGAAGGCCAGAAAAGGGGAGGATAACTCCGTCCTGGTCAGCAGCGGTTCCCTGCTGAGCCTGCTGCCGGGCTCTTCCCCTGTCTATTGCACGCTGAAAACTTATGTCCCTTTTCGCCAGGAAGACCGGACCGGTATGCGGTCCGGGGAGATAATGGGCGTCATTGAAGTCGTCCAGGATTTATCGGCGGACCTGCGGGCCATTATCGATCTGCAGGGACGGATTATCCTGCTTTCCCTGCTGATTATGGGCATTCTTTTTGTCATTCTGGCGGTTATTGTCGTTCGTGCCAATAAAATAATGGCCCGGCGGGCCGAGGAACGACTGCTTCTTGAGGAGAAACTCGGCGAGGCCGAGCGTCTGGCCACCCTGGGCAAGATGGTGGCGTCCGTCTCCCATGAAATCAAGAATCCACTAGGCATTGTCCGCTCCACAGCTGAAATTCTGGGAAAGCGTATTTCCAGGGTTGCGCCGGGCAATGAACATCTGGCAGCCATTATCGT
>DRLX01000553.1 GCA_011322715.1 Desulfobulbaceae bacterium | reverse complement strand
TGTTTTATCACAGGAGGAATGTATGAAAAAGGCATGTTGGTCCATGGCCGTCGCTTTTGTCCTTGTCGCCGGAAGCAGCATGGCTGCGGATGTGCATTGGAGTTATACCGGGGAGGTCGCGCCTGCGCATTGGAGTGAGCTTGATCCCGCTTATGAGATGTGTGCAAAGGGTATGAATCAAAGCCCCATTAATTTGACCGGGTTCGTTGAGGCCGATCTTGCACCCATTACCTTTCATTATACCGGCCTTGCGACCGAGGTCGTCAACAACGGCCATACCATTCAGGCAAATTACACCGCCGGCTCCACCATAGAGGTGGCGGGCAAAATTTTTCAGCTGAAACAGTTTCACTTTCATTCACCGAGTGAGAATACGATTAACGGCGAATCTTTCCCTCTGGAAGCTCATTTCGTGCATGTGGCCGAAGATGGTTCCCTGGCCGTTGTCGGCGTTTTGTTTCAGATCGGCGAGGAGAATGAAGCACTGGCGAGATTGTGGAAGCAGATGCCGCGCAAAGCCGGAGAAAAGACCGCCATGGCCTCCCAGGTACGGGCCCAGGACCTGATGCCCGAGGATCGTGATTACTATCGGTATAACGGTTCCCTGACAACGCCGCCCTGTACCGAGGGCGTCCTCTGGCTGGTAATGAAACAGCCGTTGACCATCTCAAAGGCGCAGGTTGATGAATTTATTCATGTCATGCATCATTACAATAATCGACCGGTTCAACCGGTGCATGCCCGCCCTGTGCTGCAGTAATATGTCTATGCAGTTCTTTTTTGTTGCCTGGAGATGGGGTCGGCAATCCGGAAAGACAAAACGATTAAAAAACCCTCCTTACCTGCTATTCGGTAAGGAGGGTTTTTAAATTTAGCCCATGTTTTGTCATTATAGCTAAGAGGCACCCATGAATCATTATCCATGCCTTCTCCGTCGCGCTTCCTGAAATTCTAATACCAGGCTGTAGATTACCGGCAGAACAAGTAAATTCAGAATCATTACGGTCAACATTCCTCCCAGCATGGGGGCGGCAATGCGGTGGGTTACATCTGAGCCTGTGCCGCTGCTGAGCATGATTGGTACCAGTCCAGCCATGGTAGAGATCGCGGTCATGGCCACTGGTCGCACTCGCATCGAGGTGGCGGATTGAGTTGCTTCTCTGATTTCGGTTGCAGACAAGGATTTTTTTGTTGCGGCCCTTCGTTTGCCGATTTCCACGTCAATGAAGCTTAATACCAGCACGCCGATTTCCGCTGCCATACCTGCCAAGGCAATAAACCCCACGGCAACAGCCACTGAAATGTTATAGTTGGAACTGTAAACCAGCCAGATTCCACCAATTAAGCCAAAGGGAATAGAAATCATCACGATCACCGGTTCGGTGATATTGCGGAAGTTTAAATAGAGAAGCAGGAAAATGATCAGCAAGGTGGCCGGCACGACGACCCTAAGTCGCTGGGCGGCCCGTTCCATATATTCAAACTGTCCGGACCAGGTCAGCGTGTAGCCGGAAGGGATTGTAATCTGATCAGCTATGACTTTTTTGGCTTTTGTAACAAAACCACCAATATCCGTGGTGTTGATATCCACATAAATCCAGGCATTGGGACGAGCGTCCTCACTCTTGATGACCGGAGGTCCTCGGGTTATTTTTATTTTAGTTACAAGTGCCATTGGAATCTGCGTTCCAGTTGGGGTTGTGACAAGAACTCTTTTTAAAGCTGCCATATTATCCCGCAATTCTCTGGGATAGCGGAGATTGACCGGATAACGCTCCAGGCCTTCAACAGTCTCTGTAATATTCATGCCGCCGATAGCACTTTGAATAACATCCTGTATGTCTTCCACGCTAAGGCCGTATCGGGCAACTTCGTCACGATCAATATCAAAATCAAAATAATATCCCCCTACCGCTCTATCGCCAAAGGATGAGGTCGTTTCCGGTAGAGTTTTCATGGCCCGTTCTATTTCCAGAGAAACTTTTTGCAAGATATTCAAATCCGGGCCGGAAATCTTGATGCCTACCGGAGTCTTTATACCGGTGGACAGCATGTCGATCCTTGTTTTAATAGGCATGGTCCAGGCATTGGCTACCCCCGGAAACCTGATGGCCTTATCCATCTCGTCCATGAGTTGCTTAGTCGTTTTTCCAGGGTCGGGCCATTTATCTTTGGGCTTTAATCTGATGGTGGTTTCAACCATTGAGAGTGGGGCGGCATCCGTTGCCGTTTCAGCGCGGCCTATTTTGCCGAACACATGGTGCACCTCGGGGAATGAGGACAGGATCTTGTCCGTCTGCTTCAAGAGTTCTTTAGCCTTGGTAATTGAAATGCCGGGAAAAGTGGTCGGCATATAGAGGATATCACCCTCATCAAGAGGAGGCATGAATTCACTGCCTAGTTTGGACAATGGACCATAGGTGACGGCAAGGAGGCTCAAGGCCAGAATAATTGTTATCTTCCTCCAGCGCATAGCCATTCCAAGCAGAGGCGTATGGATAAGGTGCATCAGCTTGTTGACAGGATTTTTATGTTCATCAATAATCCTGCCACGAACCAGATATCCCATGAGTACCGGCACCAGGGTAACGGCCAAGATAGCGGCGGCAGCCATGGAGTAGGTGGCGGTAAAGGCCAGAGGGCTGAACAGGCGCCCTTCCTGGGCCTGCATAGTAAAAATCGGTAAAAAGGAGACAACGATTACAAGCAGCGAAAAGAAAAGAGCCGGGCCGACTTCACGTGACGACTCGCCGATAACCTTCCAGCGCTCTTCATCGTTTAATTCTCTATTTTTGCTCTGTACTGCTTTCGCTAAATGTTTATGGGCGTTTTCCACCATAACGATGGCCCCATCCACCATGGTGCCGATAGTTATGGCAATCCCTCCAAGGGACATTATATTGGCATTGAGTCCCTGCCATTTCATTACAATAAAGGCCATTAAAATGCCCATTGGCAGAGTGATTATGGCCACAAAAGCGGAACGGGCATGGAGGAGAAAGAGGATGACAACAGCACTGACAATAATCAGCTCCTGCAAAAGCGAGATGTTGAGGCTGGAAACGGCCCGTTCTATGAGGTCACCTCTGTCATAGACTGTTACGATTTTGACTCCTTCCGGTAATCCTGCTTTCAGCTCAGCAAGTTTTTTTCGGACGCCTTTTATGGTCGCCAGGGCATTTTCTCCGAAACGCATGATAACACCCCCTGCCGCCACTTCCCCTTCGCCGTTAAGGTCCACGATACCTCGTCGCAGTTCGGGTCCGATCTGGACATTGGCCACATCCCGCAGGCGTATGGGAGTACCATGTGTATCTACTCCGACGGCGATGCTTTTTAGATCGGCAATGGACTTGATATAACCTAGACCACGAACCATATACTCAGTTTCCGACATCTCAATCAAGCGTCCGCCCACGTCTTTGTTGGAACGTTTGACGGCCCTTTTAATTGTAGCCAGGGTAATATTGTATCTCACCAATGCATTTGGATCGACTTCTATCTGATACTGTTTTACATAACCACCAACTGATGCTACCTCTGATACTCCCGGTACGGTCTGAAGAGGGTAGCGCATATACCAGTCTTGTATGGAACGGAGTTGGGACAGATCATGTTTGCCGGTTCTGTCCACCAGGGCATACTCATAAATCCAACCCACACCTGTCGCGTCCGGCCCCAAGGTGGGGTTCACCTCTTTAGGTAATCGACCGCTGACGTAATTGAGCGATTCCAGAACCCGGGAACGCGCCCAGTACATATCCGTTCCGTCTTCAAAAATGATATAGATAAAAGAAAGACCAAAAAAAGAATAGCCTCTAACGACTTTTGTCTTGGGAACGGCAAGCATGGCGGTTGTCAGCGGATAGGTGACCTGGTCCTCCACTACCTGTGGTGCCTGGCCTGCATAGCGAGTAAAAATAATTACCTGCACGTCCGATAGATCAGGAATCGCATCCAGAGGGGCGGTTTTATAAGCCCATAGACCAGTGCCGATAATTATGGCCGTTGCCATCAGGACCATGAAACGATCCCGCAGGGCAATTGTAATGATTTTATTTATCATTTTGCCGTGTCTCCGTTGTCTTATCCTGGTCCTGATCCGTCGATTTTTTCTTTTTGGCATTCTCCTTTAAATTTTCCATCATTTTGGCTGTCGCTTCGCGCAGGTTGGACTCCGAATCAATAAGAAATTGGGCGGAAGTAACGACTTCTTCGCCTGCTGTAACGCCTGAAAGGACAACTACCCTGCCGTCGGATTCCAATCCCAGCTTTACTCGGCGCGGTTCAAATTTTCCGGGTGCGGTTACCACAAAGACCTGTTTGAATTTTCCGGACTGAACAACGGCTTCCTTAGGTATGACAATAACATTGGTCTGTTTTCCGGCAAAAATTTTGATATTGGCGAACATCTCCGGCTTGAGCAATAACTCTTTGTTATCAAAGATCAATCGGGCTTTGATAGTTCTTGTTTTGGAATCCGCGTACGGATATATGTAGGAAAGGTGGCCGGTAAACGTTTTTCCTGGTATTGCCGCAAGGGTCATCTCGACTTTGTCTCCAATCGCAACCCATGGCAGTTCATACTCATAAATGTCGGCATAGACCCATATATTCGACAGGTCGGCAATCATATAAAGTTCGGTTTTGGGAGTAACATACTGTCCTTTTCTGACACCGACTTTTACAACAATTCCGTCTACAGGTGAGTGTATGTGCAGGGCTTTTTTCACCTTTCCGGTTTGCTCCAGTTCCC
>DRLX01000552.1 GCA_011322715.1 Desulfobulbaceae bacterium | reverse complement strand
ATCCTGGTCCATGAATCAGGAATTATAGAAAAGGCGATTGTATTTACCCTGGCAAACAGTTTCTCATAATCCTTTCGTCGGCTCTGAAAGGGCGCGCCGTTTTCTCTTGCATCCTCCGCGAAATAGGAGGAAAAGGCTCTGAAATCCTTATGCTCATAGCTAGTGGTATACCCTTCAAGAAAACTCAAAAGGCGCAATCGTAGCAACTCATCGGCAAGTTCTGCCTGGGTTTTACCAGCCGTGATGAACGTGGCATTGGATGGAGACAGGGACCGAGGCAGTTGCTTTTCTCTCTTGATTGACGTGTTGTCAGGATGTTCCTTCCGGACCTTTCCGGCCAAGATCTTTCCTGGCTGCATGGAGACTTTGCTCTCTGCCTTATCGGCTGCCCTGGTCGTGCTGGTTTTCTTGTCGATTCTTTCCCCTGTCTCGTGTAAATTCCTGCCAGGCTGCGGAGTTGATGCCGAAACTATCGGTAGAGATGAACCTCTTTGAGAGGTGCTTTCGTTGCCTCCTCTGTCCTGAGCATTCTTTATCTTTTGGAAGTCCCTCCCCTGTTCCTCATCGCTTTGCGTTTGCACAGAAGTGGAAACGGTCTCCCGGGCAATGCCGCGACCTCTCTCTTGAAAGAAAACACCATTGTTACCACTGAATTGCCTGGTAGCCTCAGGCTGTCGACCTCCCGGTTGTTCAGGCCTGCCTGTTGCTGTACTATCTGCGAGTAAAACCTTGTCGACATCATCGGTCGAAAGTCTTTCCTTAGTGACAATGCCAGTTTCCCGTTCTGCCTGCTGAACCCTGCCAGAGGGTGCCACATCTCTGTCGATCTGCAGGTTATCACTCTGCTCTTTCTGGGATATGCCATCCCCTGGCGAAGCAGAGGAAGTGTCATGAACTTTCTGTTCTCCTGGCAATTCACGCTGTGCGGCAAACTGCGACAGCATGACATGTTTCTTATAGATGAAAGGGGCGAGTATGCTGATGACCCCCAGCGCGACCGATAAGGTGCTGACCAGAATAATGTACTTCTTTTTCTGTTCACTGAAGGGATCGCGCTTCTTCCGGTATATCCAGGGCCCGGCGTTGCCACTGCTCTGCCGCGGATCCTGTTTGCCTGCTTCTTTAGCCAGGATGGTTTTATATGCCTGACAGACCGCGATGAACCGCGCAGAATCCCCGCTGCCTGAGCTGGAGCTATCAGGATGATACAGCCTGCTCAAGTGACGGAATGCTTTCTTAACCTCGGCAAGAGATGCATCAGGCGCCAGTCCAAGTACCGTGTACAGTTCTTCATCCCTGGTATCTTCAGGCCTGAAGATCTGCAATAACCGCCTGATCTCTTTGACAACCCTCTCCGGGTCAAGTTTTCGTTGCTGGCACTCATGCCGAAACCAGCCCGGCAAACCATTCTCTCCCTGGAGAGTAGAGAGAAAAGTTCGACAGGAGCGAAGCATTCCATCGTTATCGGCAACAAACGCAATCAGTTCCTCGGTAGCCGTATTGCCTGCAAGACGCTTAACAAGCTGCTGAATATCCTGTCGGTTTACACTCTTCACTATCGCCTGCCCGAAAGTGATTCAACATGAGAAGCCGTGCCCGGATCACTAGATGATTCAGGTTCAAGCTTCACACTCCTGATCCAGAGATCCCCGCTGATTCTTTTGTCAAAGGAGATGCTTGGTCTGCGGCGTAGGCGGACAAGCATTGTTGAACACTCGCCAGGAACTTCAAAATGGAGGGTGAAAGGTGTCCAAGGCTGATCCGGCGCAACCATTTCCCCCCTCTGGGGTACAGCCTTGCATCGCAGACCAACAACCTCGAAAAAAGGACGTTGGTCTGTTGTCAGGTTCCTGGTACGAATGCTCCCTGTTAACACATATTTTTTCCCTGGTTGCAGAGCAACCACCTGGGAGAAATGCGCAAAATTAATATTCGTTGATCCGTCAAACCAGATATGCATAGATGGTGGTTCATTAACTCCAGCAAATCTCTTCTCAATCCGCCAGTACACACCCTGTAACCTGGAGTTTCGCCAACAACGCCAACCAAAGCCACCGTTCAACAATGGCGAGGAAAAATCGCCGTTATGGAGCAATGACTGGCTATCAAAAAATTTTTTCCAGATCGCCACCGCCTGCTCCAGCCTGTCATTACGCCGTAACAACTCGATGAATCGCAATCGTTCCCTGGTGGTAATCTCCTGGGAGGTTTCCACGAGGGGCCAGAAAAAAGCTGCCGAATCGACATCTCTTTTCCGCAAGGCATGCCGGAAAAGATGAAGTGCATTCTGACTCCCCAGGCGCCGGAGTAACTCTTCCGGATCTGGCCACAAGATACCCCCCAGTTCCAAGGCCTGTTTTCTTTTTGCGGGAGAGTATTCAACCAGATATGAAAGATCACGGGTGAGAATATCTGTCAGGCCCAGCTGATAGGCCAGCAAGGCCTTGTCCCATCGCCACCACCCTGTCTCGCGGGCGTGGGCATCAAGATCCCGCATAATGGACACAGCCTTATCGCCATGACCACTGTCCACATCCAGGTTCGCAAGACCATACCATGCCGGCAAATAATACGGGTCGTTTTTCAATGCCTTCCGATACAGTTCTCTGGCTTCGCTCAACTTTCCTTCCAAGAGCTGCTTTCCGGCAAAGGCAACGAGAATACCAGGATCCATTTGTTTTCTATAAAGAAAAGATTGCTGGCTCGGCGCGGAAAAGATACCCTGTTCAAAAAACGCCTGCCACAACTGGAAGAAGGCGAGCGCAACTAGAACCGCAAAAAAGAACCCTCTGAAAAATGCCCTCTGAAACCAGGGGGTATGTGAACAATGAGTCGGCATATTGCAATCCAGGAGAATCAGGAATCCTCCAGGTCTTCACCGTAATCGTAATTATATGAGTAGTACTTGTAGCTGCCATACCCATAGGAACCATAGCCTTTCTTGCGCCCGGCCTTGTTAATGATGGCTCCCAAAATACTGCCGCCTACATTGAGCACCGATTTTCGGAAGTGGCGCACCCCTTCCCGTGGCGTTTCCCCTTCCACGGTAATGAGAATAACACCGTCAACCATGTTGGAGAGCACGAGTATTTCGGCAAAGCCCTGGAATGGCGGGCCATCAAGTATGACATGATCGTATTGTTTGCTGACGATACCCAGCAGTTGCCGCATTCTCTTTGAAGCAAGAAGTTCCGCTGGATTAGGTGGCAGCGGACCACTTGAGATAAAGTCAAGCCCTTCAAACTCCGTCTTGCGGATGACATTTTTCAGGCTTTCGGTTCCAGTCAGGACGTTGGACAGGCCTTTTCCCTTTTCCCCTTCGGCATAAACGTGGTGGAGGCTGGCCTTTCTGAGGTCCACATCAATGAGCAGGCATCTCTCACCTGACGACAGATAGGAAAGCGCTGCATTGCTGGAAAAGGTACTCTTGCCTGCTCCGGCAAGAACACTGGTAACAAGAATGGTGCGTGGCGGATTCTCAGAGGAGGAAAGCTCCACTGATGTCATGGCGGTTCGGATCGACTCGGTCATCGGCGCCCTTGGTTCGTAATAGAACTTAAGGGCAAGGAGTTTTTTATCGTCACTATTCTCTTTATCAAACGGGATAAGGCCGAGTACCGGGATATGGAAACGCTCTACAAGTTCATCGGGGTTCTTGATCGTGTTGTCCAGGTATTCCTGAATGAAGGCGACGCCAATTCCTCCAAAGAGTCCTACAAGGAGCCCTAAAAGCAGGTTACGCGCAATCCTGGGTTTGTAGGGAATGATGGGAGGTCTGGCACTATCCACGATCTGGAT
>DRLX01000551.1 GCA_011322715.1 Desulfobulbaceae bacterium | reverse complement strand
AGGGATATTTAGTATCAAGGTAATTGCCCTCTCTGGCCCAGGGCAGATCATCATCGGAACAGCCCCAGGGGAAGCCGTTGTAGCCGACACCGACGATTTTATTTTGCGCATTGGCCACGCATGCGCCGACCTGGGTGTTGGGGTCTTTTGAGCGCAGGCCGGAAAGCAGGGCTACCGCCATGAAGTATTCGTCCCAGGAGAGATAATCCGTTCGTTTTCCGGTCATGTTACCGCCCCTGATGGCTGAGATTTTGTTTGGCCCTGCGACGTTTCCGCCAGTCATCGGCGCCGGTTGCCTTGTCGATAAAACGACGGATGGCCTGAAAATACAGCGGACCACCTACAAGGATAAGGGAGTTATGATCAGCCCCGGGAATGACCTGCAGTTCTTTTGCTCTGGCCCCGCAGGCAGCCATGAGTTTTTCCGCCTGGGCAAGCGGAATCAGTTGATCTTCAGCCCCATGCAGGATCAGGGTGGGTTTGGTCACCCGGCTGATTTTTTCTTTATTGCCAAATCCCATTTCCTCGGTGATGCCGAGTTTGTCGGGATCAAGGCCCATAAGGCGCGCCAGGGGAAGGGTTTCCGCAAATCCCGAGTCGATAACAAGACCGCTTATTTCATCGTTGTGTAGAGCGGCTACGTCAATGGCACAGGCGCTTCCCAGAGACCTGCCCATAACAAAGATCGGCCCTGTGTATCCCTGGTTACGCATATATCGGCGCAATTGTTGGTAGAGACTACGGGCATCTTCAAGCAAGCCGGTTGCTGTAGGTGTGCCGGTGCTCCAGCCATATCCTCTGTAATCAGTAACAAGAAAATTCAACCCCACTTGCCGGTATTCTGGTCCGATTGTATCATAATCGCTTACAATCTCGCCGTTACCGTGGAAAAAAAGAATGATTGGTCCATTTTTGTCATGGGTAAATAGACGGCAGCCTATGGAGGCATTATCCGTGATTGCAATATCGATATCCCGGGCGCCTTCAGGCAAGATGGTTCTATCGCTTTTTCGGGGATAAAACAGGACCTGGAGAATTTCCGGTTGGTCAAGAATGTTTGATTCCATGGTGTTTCTATTTTTCGGCGCGGGATTACCGCTACTGAAAGAGGGGAAAAAGAGTTGTCGGCCAGGCAACAGAAGCAGCGCCGGCAGTATAACCTTACCGAGTAGTTTAGCGTAATTCCATATAATGGTCAAATCAGCTCTCGGGTGTTATCTTTTTTTCCTGATCAGGGTGCGAGCGACCTTGATCAGCAGGAGTATCACGGGTAAGGCATGGTACAGCAGGTCAAAAATATCAATGGGACGATTGAGTGTGTGATCATTAAGCATCCGCAGTTTTTCCACCAGATGCGGTTGCGGGTAAAAGGGCGCAAGTCCGAGCAGGACGGCGGCAATAAGCACCAGGGACCAGGGGAGATTGTCAATCCATTGCAGCATTAAAATCATCCACCGACAATAGTGGTCAACCGTTCAATGGAAATATTGCCGCCGCTGACGACCAGGACAATATTTTTTCCGTGCAGGGAACGAGAAAGCATAAGGGCGGCGGCCATGGAGGCAGCGCCGGCCTCTTCCACCAGGTTGTGGCTGTGGATGAGCAGCAGACGTACCGCCTCTTCAATGGCGCTGTCTTCAACAAGGACAAAGTCATCAAGATATTTTTTCATTATTGCCTGGGTGTTGGCAAAGGAGATGCGGGTGGCCAGACCTTCGGCAATGGTCTTCATTTCGGCCTCTACTGGCCGTCCCTGTTTCCAGCTTTGGTACTGGGTCGGTGCCTGGGCCGACTGGACACCGATAATTGTGATTTTCGGATTGATTGATTTTGCTGCAATGGCGGTGCCACAGACGCCGCTACCGGCGCCGACCGGCACGATAATAACATCAACCTCGGGCAGTTCTTCCATAATTTCCAGGCCATAGGTGCCGACTCCGTGAATGAGTGGTTCATCAGTTGGACCGACAAATGTGCCTCCTCGCTCATCGGCTACCTCGGCAATCCATTGACGGGCACTGTCAAAATCCGGGCCATGAAAAATGACCTCTGCGCCCAACCCCTGCATGGCGGCAACCTTGCCGGGATTGGCTCCTTCCGGAACGGCTATTGTGGCCTGCACGCCATGGGCGCGAGCGGCAAAGGCGATGGACTGGCCATGATTGCCTGTGGAGGCCGTGAACAAGCCCCCCTGTTTCTGCTTCTCAGTTAGACGGGCCACAAGGTTAAGACCGCCGCGAACTTTGAAAGCGCCGACCGGCTGGTGGTTTTCATGTTTGAGAAAAACACGTCCGCCGACAAGGTTGCTTAAACCTTGATAGGGATACAGCGGGGTAGGGCGCAGGTGGGCATAGACATGGGGTCTTGCCAGAAAAATATCGTGAATAGTGGTGGTAATGGAGGTCATATGATTACTGTTGTTCGTCGTATTTTGGACAGGCCGAGCAGTTGGGTGGTCTGAACGGAAATTTCCTCAATGGACCGGCCTTCCGTGTTGAGTGTTTTGATGGAGTGCTGCAGGCAAAGCTGCTCGGCTTGACTTATCTCGTTGGCACAGGTGGCCAGTCTGGCATAGCTGCTGTCCGGATATCTTTTCTGGCGGAGCTTGTGCAGGTAGGCCGGTGAGGTGGTCAGGCCGATAGTTCGCCTGCGATTGCGGACAACATCGGCGGGAAGCTCATATTGACTCAAATGATCGGCAGTGAGCGGGAAGTTTGCTACCTTGTATCCCATGTGCGTGGCCAGGTAGACACTGACGGGTGTCTTTCCGGAGCGGGAGACGCCGATCAGGATGATATCGGCGGTATCATAGCCGCCGGTCTTTTTGCCGTCATCATGTTCAAGGGTATAGTGGATTGCCTCAACCCTCTGGTCGGTCTGTGACGCATCCCCATGCCGGAAATATCCTGGTTCTCTGAGGGCCTTGGCCTCAAGGGCATTTTCCAGGCCATTGAGAAAACCGCCGTAGAGGTCAAATACCTCCACTTCCGCTACATCAAAAATTGCTCTGACCTCCTTATCCATGATGGTACAGAAGACAAGAGGTTGGAGGACACTGGATTGTGTGCGAATATGCTGCAATGCCTTTTGCGCCTCATTGACGGTGCGGACAAAGGGGATCTTTTCCTCGTTAAAGTGGATCTCAGGAAACTGACACAAGAGAGATTTGCCGAGCTCTTCCGTTAAAATTGCCGTGGAGTCCGACACATAATAAACATCTTTAATTTTCCACATCACATTCCTGCCCCTTGTTGCCGTTTGTGGCAGAATAAACAGCGATATTTTGGTGGATGGTCTGCGGGAAGCGGGGCAATTCCTTTGGGTGAATGGCATTTTTTACAGTGTTTTTCCGCTTCTTTTTTCTTCATGTGCAGAAACGGCGCATGATTGTCATCATTGGGCAGGTGGGCCGTGGTTTCCGGCGGTGCGCTCCAGAGAAAGTAGAAGAGTCCGGCACAAACCGCTACAAACAGGATATTGGCAATGAATATGGTCGTCTTATTTTTTTTCATCTGCATGATCATTGGGCAAGTGGAGAGATAAGGACTTGTGGAAAATTATCTTTTCCCACAGCCCGCAAGGGATATATGGGTTTTTATTTTTCCAAGCAACAAGTTGATTTTTTTCAATAAATCAGGCAATCAGCCGGCCATTTCCAGGGTATGGAAATCAATAATTTTCAGGCGCAACAGCAGGACAAGCCACTCCATCAGAAAACTGCAGAGCAACGGGTGCTTTGCCGACAGCCTGATCACTGTTCTGTGTTGTCGTTGCTTACGAACCATGGCCTCGATTTCCAGGGCCGCATACCCGGGATCAAGGATCTTTTTTGCCACGGCTTCTCCGGAAACAATGGCCGGGTAAATTCCCTCGCCGGTCAAACCGGAAGCAAGTCCGGCAGCATCTCCCACCAGATAGGTGTTGTTAAAAAAGCATCCCTGAAAATCAGAGTTGACCAGCGCCGCTTTTGTCCTCTCCCCTGAGAGATCATACCCCTGCCGTGCGGCCCATTGCAACAACCGTTGTTTGAGATCAGCCGCCGATAGATTGTGCCGGTCACAAAACGCCCCTATGGAGATAACATCTTTATGGGGAAATATCCAGCCATAGCCGGACCCGAAAAGACGGGTGTTCAGGTGCCATTCCATTTTTGAACAATGACCGGTAACCATATAATTAATACCGATTCCAATGTGATGAACCGGAATTTGGAGAAATTCCCTGACAATCGATGTGGAGCCGTCCGCACCTATAAGATTTGTATAGGTTATTACCCGGTTTTTT
>DRLX01000550.1 GCA_011322715.1 Desulfobulbaceae bacterium | reverse complement strand
TGGTCCGGTGGCCCTTGGTATGTATCATCCCGGAGAGGACCGTGGATTTATTCTTCAGGTCAGGCCGGAGGCTATGGATAGTGACATTATTGCCGAGAGGGCTAAGGTCCTGCAGGGGCTTGATGTGGTAGCCCTGTCGGATATTCTTTTGCAGGGTATTTTCCACTTGGGCCATGAACAATGCGTACGCGAGCATCTGGTTACGTATTTCAGTGATGTCAACGCCGCCCTTGATGCAGCCGTCAAACTCAGTGTGGAAGAAGCTCAATCCACGCCGCTGTTGTTTCTGCTCAATCCTACCAGGGTCTCGCAGGTGACCGATGTGGCCGACCAGGGGGAAATCATGCCCCATAAATCCACCTATTTTTATCCAAAAATCCTCACCGGCCTGCTGATCAATAAATTATCGGATGACGGAAAAAAAGAACAGTCCTGAGAGGTATTTTAATGCGGACAGACCGCTCACCGATGACAGCCTGTTCAATGGCGGATTGATTTGCCGCCAGTATGGAGATGGGTATCGTTTTTCGGTGGATTCCATCCTTGCCGCCCATTTCTGCAGATTGCACGGGTCCGAGCGGGTGATCGATCTTGGCTGCGGCAGTGGTATCATCGGCTTGATTCTGGCCCGGCTTCATCCGGACATCAGGTTGGTTGGACTTGAACTGCAGCAGGATCTGGCAGGTCTTTGTGCTGTCAATGTACGTGCCAACCATCTGCAATCACGATGCAGGGCTGTTTGCGGGGATGCACGTTTTATCGGCAGGTATGTGGATGCGGAATCCTTTGATCTGGTGGTCTGCAATCCCCCCTATCGCAAGATCGGCAGCGGCAGGGTCAACCGGACAAATGAGGCCGCAATTGCCCGCCATGAACTGAAGGCAAACCTTGACGATATGCTGGCTGCAGCCGCTTTTAGTGTCAAAAACAGAGGACAGGTCGTTTTTGTTTATCCGGCCGTTCGCCTGGCATCCCTGGTCACCGGTATGCACCAACATGCGCTGGTTCCACGACGCTTGCAGCCGGTTTATAGTTATCCCGAGGCGGAACAGGCAACGCTTGTTGTGGTGGAGGCCGTAAAAAACGGTGGTGAGGGGTGTGGTTTGTTGCCGCCATTGTACATTTATACCGGGAAAAAAATGGGATACAGCCCTGAAATGAAACAATTGTATGCCGCCATACCTGGTTGTCGCGAATCCAATGGACAGGGAGCTGCCTGATGCTTGCCAAGGTTTGGACTGCGGCGGTTTCCGGAGTGGACGGCCTGCTGGTACAGGTCGAGGTTGTTTTGGCGCTCGGGTTACCGCAGTTTTCCACAGTGGGCCTGGCCGAAGGGGCGGTGCGCGAGGCAAAGGACCGGGTCAAGGCGGCTATCAAAAACGGCGGCTATGAGTTTCCGGCCCGTAAAATCACCGTTAATCTGGCGCCCGCTGATGTGAAAAAGGAGGGAACCGGCTATGACCTGCCTATTGCCGTCGGCATTTTGGCGGCTACCGGCCTGATGCCGCCTGACGCGCTTGCGCGAACCTGCATTGTCGGTGAGCTTTCCCTGGATGGTCTGGTCCGACCGATTCCCGGGGTATTGTCCATGGTGCAGGCCGCTGCGGATACCGGCAGAATTGATCGTTTTCTTGTGCCGGAGGAAAATGCGGCCGAAGCGGCGATTGTTCGCGGCATGGACGTGATCGGGCTGGAACGCCTTGATCAGGCGGTGGAATACCTGGCCGGCCGGCAACAAATTGTCGCCGCCTCAGTTGATATCGCAGAACTTTTCAGAAATCGTGGTGGGTATCCGGTCGATTTTTCCGAAGTCAGAGGTCAGGAGCATATTAAACGCGCCCTTGAGGTTGCCGCTGCCGGGGGCCATAATATTCTGCTTTCCGGTGTGCCGGGGACCGGAAAAACCATGATGGCCCGGCGCCTGCCCACAATTCTCCCCGATCTCAGCCTTGAGGAGGCCCTGGAAACGACCAGGATCTATTCGGCCGGTGGCCTTCTGCCGCCGGATACTCCACTTCTCGTTACCCGGCCTTTTCGGGCGCCGCATCATACCATCTCCGATGCCGGTCTGATCGGCGGCGGCCGGATTCCACGACCGGGCGAGGTGTCCCTTGCCCACAACGGTGTCCTGTTTTTAGATGAGCTGCCCGAGTTTAAGAAAAATGTCCTTGAAGTGTTGCGCCAGCCCCTTGAAGATGGCCATGTGACCATTGCCAGGGCCGCGACCAGCCTTAGATTCCCGGCCCGTTTCATGCTGGTCGGCGCCATGAATCCCTGCCCATGCGGCTTTCATGGCGACCCGCACAAGGAATGTATCTGCAGTCAGGTACAGATCCAGAGGTATCGCAATCGCCTGTCCGGGCCATTGCTTGACCGGATAGACATCCAGGTGGAGGTGCCGCCGGTACGGGTTGAAGATATTGAACGGGCGGAGCCGGGGGAGAGTTCCGAAACAATCAGAAAACGGGTCAATGCGGCCCGCTCCACCCAGGGACGCCGTTTTGCTGATGATCCTCTGGTCTACTGCAACGCTCAGATGGGATCACGATTATTGAAAACCCATTGTTGTCTTGATACCGCTTCCAACCGCCTCCTGCACAGGGCCGTGGACAGTCTTGGCCTTTCAGCCCGCGCCTATCACCGGATACTGAAAATCGCCCGCACCGTTGCCGACCTGGACGACAATGACCGGATAGACTCAACCCATGTGGGAGAGGCCATCCAGTACCGGCGCATGCAGCATGATACAGTATAAAAGCCGGTCTACCCGGCTCCTTCCTGTTTATTGATTTCCGATTTTGTCTTTTCCTTCAACTGTCGGACATGGTTTTCGTTGCCCCCTTGACGTACGTCCCATTGGTCCATAGCATGTAAGTAATAATTGGACAGGATGCAATGCAATTTTCATGTTTTTCATAGACTATCGGCACACTTGTATAAGGGCTTTCTCATGCAATATCGTATAGAAAAAGACGTAATCGGCAAAATTAAAGTACCGGCGCATGCACTCTATGGGGCCCAGACCCAGCGGAGTAAGCAGAATTTTCCCATAGGCCATGAAATAATGCCGAAAGAAATCGTTCAGGCCTATCTGATCCTTAAAAAAGCCTGTAGTGAGGTTAATGTCGAGTTGGATGGTTTTTCTACGGACAAGGCAGAGGTAATAACCAAAGTTTGTGATGAACTTCTGGTGAAAATTCAGGATGACGAATTTTATGTCGAACAGTTCCCGCTCAAGGTATGGCAGACAGGTTCGGGTACGCAGACAAACATGAACGTGAACGAGGTGATTGCCGGTCTTGCCAACCTGCTTGAACCAGACGTAAAACTCCATCCCAACGATGATGTAAACAAGTCGCAATCCTCAAATGATACCTTTCCTTCCGCCATGCATATGGCTGCATATACAAAATTTCAGGAGAAATTTCTGCCCTCTTTACAGCACATTCTTGATGCTTTTGCAGTAAAAGAACACGAGTGGCGGCAAATCGTCAAAATTGGGCGGACACACCTTATGGACGCGACACCGCTGAGACTTGGAGATGAATTCAGCGGCTACGTCAGGCAACTCCGGGACGCTCAGGATATTTGTCTCTTTACCGCAGAACGTCTTCTGGCGCTGTCTCTGGGAGGAACGGCAGTTGGCTCCGGCGTTAATGCCCCGGAGGAATTCGGCGAAAGGGCAGTTAAAAAAATTGTCGAGCTGACGGGTTATGCATTTTACACGGCGCCGAACAAGTTTGCGACTTCTTCGGCGCATGATGCCCTGGTTTCCTTTTCCTCCAGCTTGAAGACACTGGCGATGGCCCTTTTGAAAATAGCAAATGATATTCGCTGGCTCGGATCCGGACCACGGGCCGGACTGGCGGAGTTGACACTACCGGAAAATGAGCCTGGTTCATCGATCATGCCGGGAAAGGTAAATCCAACCCAGTGCGAGGCATTGACCCAGGTTTGCGTTCAGGT
>DRLX01000549.1 GCA_011322715.1 Desulfobulbaceae bacterium | reverse complement strand
TAGGTTGATTCCACTGATAGACTGGAAAACCGCTGCCGGCAACGTTATTTAGCATGGTTTCGCCGGTGTCTCTCCTTTTTTTGATGGTCGTTTATGCCTAAACAAAGAGTCGCATTGATACAATCCATCACTCCTCATATGAAGATTCATCGGCATCAGTGCAGGAACAACCAGTATGATCAACATCCTATTTTCTCAATTTGCATAAAGGTCGCCGTTAGTTTTTTCGGGTTTTCTTGTTAGTCTCCGGAGAATTACCGTTGCCTGGAGAATTGAATTCGGTTTAATCGGGCATGCATGGGTGTGGGATAGCGTGCACCGATTGGAAACGGAAGATTTGTCGGTTCTATTTTCTATTATTTAAGGTTTTGGTTGATTACAGGTTTTAAGGAGAACGTCATGTCCAGTGAAGTGATTGATGAATTGAAAGAAAAGATGGAAGAGAGTGTGGTTGCCTATAAACGTGAGTTGACCAAAATCAGGACCGGTCGTGCCTCCCTTGCCCTTCTTGACGGCATCAAAGTAGATGCGTATGGCTCCATGCTGCCGCTTGATCAGGTCGGTACCCTGACCATTCCGGAATCAAGTATGATCGCCATTAAACCCTGGGATCCGCAGATGATCGGACCGATTGAAAAGGCTATTCTCGCTTCTGATCTTGGCCTGACTCCGGCCAATGACGGTAATGTGATTCGTTTGACCATCCCTCCTCTCACCGAGGATCGTCGCCGTGAGCTTGTCAAGAAAGTGAAGAAGATCGGTGAAGAATTCAAGGTTGCCATTCGCAATGTTCGGCGCGAGGCCAATGACATCCTTAAAAAGCAGAAAAAAGAAAAAGAAATATCCGAAGACGATATGTTTCGGTTGCAGGATGCGGCCCAGAAGGAAACGGATAGGTACATCAAGCAAATTGACGAGATAGCCGCCGGTAAAGAAGTTGAAGTCATGGAGGTGTAGAGCCGCCTGCGACGCGCGAACAATGCAACTTTGGTGTTTGACTGGAGGTCGGATGTCGATGTTGGAAATACCGTTCGCTCCCCCTTGTACGCTCCTTTCGTTATGGCTTCTTTATCCTGACAGGTTATGCAAGAGACCTCTGAATTTGATATTCGCCTGATTCCTTCCCATATTGCCATTATTATGGATGGGAACGGCCGCTGGGCTGAGGAGAGGAACAGACCTCGTCTTGCCGGCCATAAGGCAGGCGTTGATTCCGTACGTGCGGTTGTTGAAATTGCTCGGGAAATCGGGGTGCGTTATCTCACCCTGTACGCCTTTTCCACCGAAAACTGGCAGCGTCCAGGGGCTGAGGTCAAGGGATTGATGGCATTGCTTCGGACCTATCTTGAATCCGAACTGCGAACCATGTTGAAGAACGATATTCGCCTGTTCTGCATAGGTCAGCGTGAGCGTTTGCCTGCAGATGTGCTTTCGGTTCTTGAGCAGGTCATGCAGGAGACGGACCACTGTAGGGAAATGACGCTGAATCTGGCGTTGAGTTATGGTGGTCGTGATGAAATGATGCGGGCCATCAGGAAAATGGCGCATAAATGCGCGACCGGTCAAATCGATCCCGACGCTTTGTCTGAAGAGTTGTTGGGCCAATACCTTGATACTGCGGGGCAACCGGATCCTGACCTGTTGATACGCACCGGCGGAGAACATCGCCTTTCAAATTTTCTTCTCTGGCAAGTTTCGTATGCCGAATTGTATTTTACCGAAACCAAATGGCCTGATTTCAGGAAACAGCAGCTCCTTGAAGCTGTTGCCACCTATGGCCGCCGCCAACGGCGATTCGGTAAAACAGGCGCACAGCTCCTGGGCAAGTGATTGATATGAGCCGAGTTTTACCTGGCCTTCTCATGGTATGCCTTTGGGGGATACTCCTTGGTTTTGCCGGTCCTGTTCTCTTCTGGTTGGCTATTGTGATCGGGAGCGGAGTTGCGTTTTATGAGTATCAACGCATGTGTTTTCCCTCACTGCCTGCAATGAAAAGGCTTTTACTCATCGTGGTGTCCCTGTCCCCGGTGTTTGCATCTATCTTCAGTGGTTCGACTTCGGTAACAGCGGGTCTCTTTGTTGGTTTTATGGGACTTGTTCTTCTTCTTTTTATCTGGTACGCGGATCTTGAAGATATTTTTTTATTTTTGAGTCGAAATGGATTTGGAATTTTCTACATAGGACTATGCGCAGCCCACATCGTACTCCTTCGTCTGCTGCCTGGCGGCGTAGGCTGGCTTGCGGTTCTGACCGCAATAACTATTGGATCCGACACCGGTGCCTATTATATCGGTAGAAAATTCGGCCGCCGTAAACTCTGTCCCGCCGTCAGCCCCGGCAAAACCATCGAAGGAGCCGTGGGCGGTTTGCTGGTCGGAACACTGGCAGCACTGTTGGTTGGAGTGCTTCTCCCCGGTCAGGTGCCAATTTTTTTCTGCCTGATCGCCGGAGTTGTTCTTGTTCCGGTTGGGATTCTTGGAGATTTGACCGAATCCATCGTCAAGCGGGCCACCGGCACTAAAGATTCCAGTACTCTGTTGGCAGGGCACGGTGGTCTGCTTGATCGGGTTGACAGTCTGCTCCTTACGGCGCCGACACTTTACTATCTTCTTTTGGGACTGGGCACATGATCGTGAAAAATATTTCATTACTGGGGTCCACCGGCTCCATTGGGAAAAATGTCCTGTCCGTTGTCAGGGAAAATCCTGATCGGTTCCGGATTGTCGGCCTGTCCGCCGGGAGAAACATCTCATTGCTGGCGGAGCAGGTTCGGGAATTCTCTCCGATCTCCATTTCGGTTGCCGACGAACAGCTTGTTGCACCTCTTGCCGAGATGCTTTCCCAGGACTATCAAGGAGAAATTTTTTCTGGTGATTCGGGGAACTGCCGGGTGGCAACGCTTGCTGATGCAGATATGGTTGTAACGGCCGTCGTTGGTGCCGTCGGCCTGCTCCCGACCATGGAGGCGATTCGGGCCGGTAAAGATATCGGTCTGGCCAACAAGGAGACCCTGGTTATGGCGGGGCGCCTGGTTATGAAAACCGTGCAGGAGCATAATGTCCGGCTATTGCCCATAGATTCCGAACACAGCGCCGTTTTTCAATCTCTTGAGGCCGGACGCAGACAGGATGTAGACCGCATTATCCTTACAGCATCAGGCGGACCCTTCCGTAGCCTTGCCGTTGAGGATTTTCCTGCAATAACCCCCGATCAGGCGCTTGCCCACCCGAATTGGCAGATGGGAAGAAAAATTTCCATTGATTCGGCAACCCTTATGAACAAGGGGCTTGAGGTTATTGAGGCCCGATGGCTTTTTGATACGGCGCCCGACAGGATTGCTGTTGTCGTTCATGCCCAGTCCATTGTCCATTCTCTGGTTGAGTTCATCGACGGATCCGTTGTTGCCCAACTCGGTATCCCGGATATGCGTATTCCAATTGCCTATGTCCTGTCCTATCCGGAACGAATACATCTTGATCTGCCGCGTCTAAATCTTGCCCAGTGCGGAACCTTGAGCTTTGAGGAACCTGATTATACACGTTTTCCTGCTCTGAAAATGGCCTTTGCCGCCCTTGAACAGGGAGGAATGCAGCCTGCGGTGTTGAATGCCGCCAACGAGATCGCCGTCGACGCCTTTCTCGACGGCCGTATCGGGTTTCCTGATATTTCGGCTGTTGTTGCGGCTGTGCTTGCAGTTCATATTGATGGTGATGATCTTGAACTGGAGCAGATCCTGGCGGCGGATAAACAGGCGCGAAGTATTGCCCTGCAGGAAGTTAAGCGTCGCCATCGATAATCTCTTCTTAATCGGGGACTTCCCCGAAAAGAAGGTTAATTACACAGAGAAACCATCTATCGTATGAATTCACTGCTTTCCTTTGTCCTTGTCCTTGGAATCCTTATTTTTGTTCATGAATTTGGTCATTTCCTAATCGCGAAGCTCTGCGGCGTTCGGGTGCTTAAATTTTCCCTTGGTTTCGGCAACAAGGTGATTGGCAGAAAATGGGGAGAAACTGAATATCTGATTTCCGCCTTTCCGCTGGGTGGTTATGTCAAAATGTACGGGGAACAGCAGGGCGAGCCAATCCCCGAATCAGAACAGG
>DRLX01000548.1 GCA_011322715.1 Desulfobulbaceae bacterium | reverse complement strand
CTGCAGTCACGTATCTCCAACCTGACGACCATCACCAGGCTGATCTCGCTTATGCTCCGCCATATATTCCTTGGTGAGCGATTGACCCTTGAAAAATGTCTGAAACAGATCAAACGCAGCTCCCGCCAGCGTGACGACCTGCCGGACATGCTTTATGGGGTCCTCAGCAGGTATGCGACAGGAAAGGAAACCAAGATCGGAAGCGAGGCCCACCGGGAGAGCTGAAACGATTCGTCTATTTTTCCGTTAACCTTAAACCTCAATCCTGCCGTCATCCGATATTCGAACGTCGATACGGGCATATCTACCGTGTCGGCTTCACGTGTTTCTTGCTCGATGTACCAACACTACACCTGTACAGAAACTCGTTCTCCTCCCTGTATCTATACCTATCTCAACGTTCTCGGTGCACGGACAACTGCAGGCTTGAGGTTATTTAAACAATTTCAAATACTCCCCATATCCCTCCTTACGCATTTCCTCTTTCGGGACAAAACGAAGGGCGGCGGAATTAATACAGTAACGTAAACCGGTGGGAGGGGGGCCGTCATCAAAGACATGCCCCAGATGCGCGTCCC
The DNA here is from genome assembly GCA_011322715.1 of Desulfobulbaceae bacterium. Classification (GTDB taxonomy): domain Bacteria; phylum Desulfobacterota; class Desulfobulbia; order Desulfobulbales; family Desulfobulbaceae; genus DRLX01. The sequence goes on along the minus strand of DRLX01000548.1, from coordinate 3,625 downwards.
CATGCTTACTGCGCACTTCTGTACGGACAAGAAAGAGACGTCGTTCTTTTTTTTCAACAATATTTTCTTTTGAAATCGGCCGAATAAAACTTGGCCAGCCGGTACCGGACTTGAACTTGTCCGTTGAAGAAAAAAGCGGTTCACCGGAGACGATATCCACATAAATCCCTTGGGCTTTATTATTCCAGTAAGGATTATCATAGGGCCGCTCAGTTCCATTTTCCTGCGTAACCTCCCATTGCAGCGGAGTGAGTCTCTTCTTCAACTCAGCGTCATCCGGCCGCTCGTATTGAGCGGGAGTTGGAACATCACGCTTGTGCCATGTCTTTTTTTGAAATTCAGACCGACCGGAACCCACCTTATACATGGAATAATGCATGACGTTTTTTTTATAGTAGTCCTGATGATACTCCTCGGCCCGATAAAATGGTTCCGCCGGCAGTATGGCGGTAATCACGGGCTTTTCAAAGATGCCGGAAGCATCAATGGCCTGTTTTGAGGCCTCGGCAAGTTTCTTCTGCTGCTCATCAAGGTAAAAGATTGCTGTAAAGTACTGGGTACCCCTGTCGACAAACTGACCACCGTCATCGGTTGGATCAATCTGTTGCCAGAACACTTTCAGCAGCTGGTCATAGCCGACCTGCTGCGGATCATAAATCACTTCCACTGCTTCATAATGTCCGGTCGCACCGGAACTGACTTCCTGGTAGGTAGGATTTTCCGTCCGCCCTCCGGTATAGCCTGCCGTAACATCAATGACGCCTTTGATATTTTCAAACGGTGGCTCCATACACCAGAAACAGCCACCGGCAAATATTGCTCGTTTCTGCTCAGCCATAGTCATTTGCACTCCCGTTATACATATAAAGAGAACGACAAGAAGGGATATTCGTCGATTGTTCATTGTTCCTCCATGGTTATTTGGTAACCGTTCACCAGGGGCTAAACGTTTTGAACAAACTCTGTCCTGTACCACAAAGTATGCATTTAATGATAAAGAATCAAGATCTTTTTTTGGATTTCAATACGTAAAAACAGGTGTGTACAGCAAAAACGTGACCATTGAGGCAGAACACAACATACCAAGAATAGGATGTTTTTTGGTCCCTCTACACTTCAGGTTCTTTCCTACCGGTAAGATACACCAGATAAACGATCCAACAGGATCCGGGAAGCAGAAAAAGTAGTGCAAGTCGAGTGACGATTATTCTTGGATCAACGCCATGGTCCAGGGCAACACCCGTCAACCAGGTTGAAATACTGAGAACCAGAGTCAAGAGCCCCATTTCTGCTGCAAACACGCGGCCCCGGAATCGGCAATCCACAAACCGGTGCAACAAAGTGGTGCTGAAAACCCATTGAATGGATCCGCCGATATGACCGATAAAAACAAAAAATCCAGCTACGGCAATATTAGGTGCCCGGGCAAAGAGTAAATACGCCGCAGCGGAAATAAAAAAAGCGGCGCCGATGGCCCGTTGCATCGACAATAGTCCATCGCCGAAAATCTTCCATGCGACAATCGGACCAACGGCGGCACCAAGTCCACGCATGGAATAGAGGACACCGGAGAGGCCCCCACTGTTGCCGCCGGCAAAAACCTGCTCGCCGAAAACCGTCAACATAACCAATATACCGCCCGACATTGCCCATCCGCTCTTTACCATGAGTAGGGCGGCCACATCCCTGTTCCTGCCGACATAACAGAGGCCTTCAATCAGATCATTCAACCCTGTTATGCGGGCAAGAGAAAACGCTGCCTTTTTCTTTTTTTTCAGTGGTGGGACACTCACCATCAACATCACCGACGCCGAAAGAACAAAGGAAGCGGAATCAATACAAATGGCCGTCCGCCAGCCAAAAGCCGCCGTAACAAAACCACCGACTGCTGCGCCAAAAGCAAGCATAATTGACCAGGATGCTCCGGAAAGGCCATTGGCGGCACTGATTTCTTCTTTAGCGCATATATCAGGAAGAACCGCTTGCCTGGCAGGATGCCAGAAACTCCAAAGTGACTCCTGTACAAGGGCGAGTAAAAAAACCAGATAAACCTGATCGGCATGACTGACAAGCAGATAGGCCAGGACAACAAAGACGCGGGCTATATCGCAAAAAAGAAGGATAGCTTTGCGACTGAAACGATCGGCAACTACACCTGCCGCCGGGCCTAATAGTGTGGTCGGAATAAATTTGGCGATCAGAAACCAGCTGACAGCCTCACCTGAACCGGTTAAACGGGTGAGCAGGACAAAAATGGCAATATAATTAAACCAGTCGCCGGCTTGACTGATAACGCCGGAAATCCAGAACCTGCGATAATTTGTATTACGCCGTAACAGATACAGATAGGAACTCAACTGACCCGCGGGTAAAGTGCCGAACTCGGAGTTATTGGTTGCAGGGTCAGCCATATTCAAAAATCACGGTTAACAAGAGTCTCAAGCTTGATTTTCAAGCAGATCGGGAAGAGAATGCAAGAATTCTACAAAAAAAATCATCGTAACAGACGATGAAAAATGTCACTATCGAGAGATTCAACACACCAGAATCTATGACGCAAAAAACAGACTTTATAAAAACAGGGGCATGACCGTGCCGATATCCACCATTTTCAATGACTACAATGCCCAATGATCAAAATTGATGCCCTTCAGGCACTCTACAGTTTTTATGATGATTTTACCGACCGCCTGGCCTTCTCCTGCGGACCCGGTTGTTCAACCTGTTGTTCGGTGAATGTATCGATAACCAGCCTTGAGGCCGCCTACTTGCGGAGACATTCCGTCCTATCCGATACCCGACTGCAAGAGCGAATCAATGCGGCTCACCGCAGGCCTCACTTTATCCCGACATTGACAACAAACAGAATCGCACACCATTGTCGGCGCAGCCAGGAACCACCGGAAGAAAAAGGAATGCACGCTCCTGGGCCATGCCCCCTTCTGGATCCCAATGGTCTCTGCCGGGTCTATGAAAACCGACCCTTTTCCTGCCGGGCCATGTCGTCTAACCAGCAGTGTCAGGTAGACGGGGAGGCGGTTATGCCACCTTTTCTCATGACAATTAATCTTGCCCTTTACCAATTGATTGAACACCTGGACATGGATGGCACAAGCGGCAATATGCTGGACATGCTTGCAGACGACGGCCAAAACAGAATACCCAATACCCCATTTCCCGGCTTTTTGATAAGTGACCGGGAAAAAATCCCATTTCAACGCTTTTTAACCACATTGCAAAAGTATCCCGTCAGCGGTGACCATCTTGCCGTTTTTTTTCCACGACAAACGTTCCAGCTCAATTAAAAAAAGGAATTTCAGGATACCATCCTGAAATTCCTTTTCAAATAAATGGTCGGGAAGAGAGGATTCGAACCTCCGACCCCAGCGTCCCGAACGCTGTGCTCTACCAGACTGAGCCACTCCCCGACAATATGTTTTTTTTCTTCCCCGACGGAATCCTCCCTAATGGGAAAGAGAGGAAAATGGAGAAGACAAAAAAATAAAAACAGCAGGCAAGAGCCTGTTGTTTTTATTGTTCAACAACCTACCAATAGTCTCTGTTTCATCCGTTCAGGAATTCCTTCCCCAAAAAAGGAAGACATATTTCCGGAACATTCTATTTT
>DRLX01000547.1 GCA_011322715.1 Desulfobulbaceae bacterium | reverse complement strand
CCCGTGAAATTCATTTTTCTCTTTCTCGGCAAAACAAAAGAGCGTTATCTTGATGATGCCGTAGCCGACTTTGCCCGCAGGCTTGGGCGTTATGTTGATGTTGAGATCGTCGTCCTGAAAGAGCGGTACAGCCGTAATGATCCCGAAGATGTTATACGGCGCATAGGCGGTGAGATTCTTCTTGCGGCATGCAGGGATAACGGCCTGAAGGTTGCTCTGGATCTCTCCGGCAGACATTTTGATTCACCGGGGCTTGCCGCCGTGCTTAGTGAATGGCAGGAACGCGGTCTGCGTACTGTTTATTTCATGATCGGCGGACACCTGGGACTTCCCGACACGGTTGTGCGCCGGGCGGATCTGGTCTGGTGCCTGTCACGACTGACCTTCACCCACGAAATGACCCGAATGATCCTGCTTGAGCAGCTGTACCGCGCCTGCACCATCAATGCCGGCGGCCGCTATCACAAATGATGGCGTCGTAAAAACTTCGACCTACTGCGTTGTGTGTCCCCGGGCGATTCACAACATACTACCTGTATGGTTGAGATCCACCCCGGAACACTACTCCTTGTACCTCTATGTTTTTACTTAGCCATTTCTGAAAAAAATGGACGATTTACGAGTTCATTATAGATACTTAAATAAAAGATAATCCATGGGCTGTTTTCCGCTGTGACGGTAAATGGTTTACCTGTGGGGCGTATTATGGACATAACACAATATACAAAAAATATCCCGGCGGCGTTGCTTGAATTTGTCCGGGAGGTACGTGAACACTCTCCGGTCGCTGTGCAGTCGATACATGTGGTCGGCTCCGTGTTGACGCCGGATTATCAGGAGGATCTCTCGGATGCCAATTCACTTTTCGTCGTTCAGGAACCGCAGACAGTCTTTTTAGACTTTCTGGTGGGGCTGGGAAAACGATTCGGACGGCAAAACGTTGCCCCGCCGTTGCTTATGACTGAAAAGTATATTCAACAATCCCTGGATGTCTTTCCAATAGAATTTTATAATTTTCGGGAAATCCATTACACTCTGTATGGAAACGATGTCCTTGCCGGTCTGGAGATTGATCCGGGATTTTTACGCCTGCAGTGTGAGCGTGAAATCAAGGCGAAGCTGCTCTGGCTGGGCCGGGTGTACCTGGAAAGCCTGGCCGATAATGAGCGGCTTTCCCATGCGCTTTGCGGCTCGATTACCGCTTATATTCCCCTGTTTCGAGTAATTCTTTTTCTGGTCGACAGGAATGTCCCTCCGGCGGCTGTCGAGGTTATCGCCGCCGTAGGATCAATACTGGATATTGACACCGCTGTTTTTCGGCAATTATATGCAATGAAACGGGAACAGGCGATCTTGCAGAGCGATGATGAACTTAAATTCCTGTATACTACCCTCTATACGGCAACTCAACGGATCTGTGACTATGTCGATGCAATGGACGACTAACCGTTTTTTTTGCGGTTTGTTCCTGCTGCTTCTCGTGTTTGCGGCATTGGTTCCACAGGCGGTTATGGCCGTTACCCCGCCTTTGCCCGATAATCCGCCCGGGCATGTCGTTGACCTGGCAGGAGTGATTTCCACCCGGCGGCAGCAGGATCTTGAACGTCTGCTGACAACCCTTGAACAGAAGACCACCGCCCAGATGGTGGTCCTGACCATTGAATCCCTGGATGGCCCGGATATCAACTCTTTTTCCCTGCAGACAGCGGAGAAATGGAAGATAGGGCAGAAGAAAAAAGACAACGGCCTGCTCTTTGTTGTAGCCGTCCGTGACAGAAAATACCGGTTCGAGGTCGGCTATGGCCTTGAATCCGTGTTGCCTGATAGTTTGTTAGGATCATTGGGCAGAAAGGTTCTGGTGCCGTATTTCAGGCAGGGGCAATACGGCAGGGGCATATCTGCGGCAACCGGTAAAATTGTACAGATACTTGCCCGACATTACGGGGTAACTCTTGCCGGGGCCGAACATTTGGCTCCTGTACGAAAACAGCGGAATCAGGGCCTTGGCGGACTTGTTTTTTTTCTCGTTCTGCTGGCCTTCATGCTGATTATCTATTCCCGTTCCTTTAACAGGCGTCATGGCGGCAGGGGAGGCTATGGCGGCGGCACGATTATCTATCCGGGCGGCGGCTGGGGCGGTGGTTCATCCGGCGGATTCGGCGGCTTTTCAGGAGGAGGCGGTGGTTTCGGCGGCGGCGGAGCATCGGGAGGATGGTAGCCGGTATCAGTTGATCAAGAAAGGGTGATTTCCCGTTATTCTGAATGATTAAATTATTCTGAATGATTAAAAGATGAAAATTATAAGATGAAAAGGGGGAAAGGATGAGTCAGGGCGTAAAAACGATACTGGTAATTCTCGGGGTGCTGATGGCGCTTGTACTCGGTATGGTTTTGTGGGGAGTCGGCCAATACAATAAGGTCGTCTCACTTGATGAACAGGTAAAGTCCCAGTGGGCCCAGGTTGAAAATCAATTGAAGCGGCGTTTTGACCTGATTCCCAACCTTGTGGCCACGACCAAGGGGTATGCAAAACACGAAAAGGAGATCTTTGAAGATATTGCCAATGCGCGGACAAAATATTTCAAGGCCGACAGTGTCGAGGGAAAGGTTGCAGCCGCTAATGGTTTTGAACGGGCCCTGTCCAGGCTTCTCATGCTGCAGGAACGATATCCTGATCTTAAGGCCAATGAGTCTTTTTTGAAACTCCAGGATTCTCTTGAGGGTACGGAAAACAGGATTGCCGTGGAACGAAAACGTTATAATGATGCCGTGCGAAGGTTGAATACCTATCGGCGAACCGTGGTCGGCCGTTTCATTGCCGCCCTTGCCGGGGTGGAAGCCGCCAAGTATTTTGAAACACCGGAACCAGAGCAACAGGTTCCCAAGGTCAAGTTTTAGGGTCTGTAAGGAAATACGTGAGAAGTCCCACGTTCGGCCGGAATTATTTTCAAATAGGGTGCCGGACGGTGTGCTTTGAGTAAAATTGTTGCATGTTTTGTAGGGGCGAATTCATTGGCCAAAAGCGCTCACATGGTGGCTGAAGCCGACTCTGCAATGCTTGGGTTACGGATATCCAGCCTTAGTTTCTATAAAATTTATGGGCGCCGTACTGGGCGACGTAGGTTTTATTTTCCGCCCAGGCAGGATTGATATCCTGGCGGTGATAATAGGTGGCGCCATTGGTGAAATCTGCGCTGATCATAGCTGTCAGCGCCGATTCAAGACAGGTGAGCAGGGCGCCGGATTCAGTCGGCATATAGGAATTCTTTTGAAAGGTCCAGCTGAACTGGTAGGGAGCGGTAACAACTTCTTCCACGCTTTCATGGCGCTGAACAGCCCGGTTCAGCGTGACATGGGCCACGGCCAATTGCCCGATGCGTGGCTCGCTTCGGGCTTCGTGGTAGACATTTAAGGTAAGCCAGAGTACTCCTTCAAGAAAACTCATCTGTTCTCACCTTGGTTCATCATCAGCATAATTAATAATAACGGTTATTGCTGCAGGCTATTTTCATCGTCGAGGCCTGCACTTATCCGATTATGATTGTAACGTTAAAAAACCGGTGCAGCCGTGCCGATTTTTCTGCATACATCTGGTTACAAAAATAATCAGTTACCTGCAAATTGCAATGACTGTTCCTGCTTTTCCAGGTACTATTCCGGTTACCAGT
>DRLX01000546.1 GCA_011322715.1 Desulfobulbaceae bacterium | reverse complement strand
GATAATATAATTATTTTTCTCATAATTTTTTTATCATAACAACCTCATTTTTCCTAACGCATTACCATTAAAATGCACTCTCGGACCAAGAACGATAAATTTTTGTCGTTGAGAATTGCCAGACTCTTCAATTGCTGTAGTTCCATTTTTCGTAATGGAATTTGTAACCAGGTAATCTCGTCAGGAAAATGATCCCCCCTCTCCTGACTTCCCGCCATCAACTCGGACAAACATCGTACACGATCTGCGGCGTCCTCGGGGATCTGTCGGTGAGACTTGCCTCCTTCCGGTTGCTCCCAGTTTTGATAGGTCCGCACCGGAACATTTAAAATCTTTGCCAGATCCTTCTGCCTGGCCCCCATTTCCTTTCTAATTTTTTTTAGTTGATCCGGTTTCATATCAACCGTAATATACTCACTGAGTGTATCCATGTCAAACGCAAATACACTCAGTGAGTATATTCTTCAAGGCGATGTTTATTTTACAGCCTCAGTCAGTTTTTTCCCGGGCTTGAATTTTGCCACAGTCCGGGCCGGGATAACCATTCTTTCCCCTGTTTGCGGGTTACAACATTTCCTAGCAGCTCTATCAGCAACGGAAAAGGTTCCGAAGCCGATCAGGTTAATCTTCTCTCCCCGGGCAAGACGTTCGGTAATCGTCTCCATAAAACCTTGCAAAAGCCGTCCCGCATCGGTTTTGGTGAGGTTTGCCTCCATGGACATGTGTGCAATAAGCTCTTTTTTGGTCATCACTCTTTCCCTCCCTCTCGCTTGTAAAATTTTTTTCTATTTGTCTAACATTTTGGTTCGATTCCCGAACAGACCATACTTTTTATTATTTCACCTTCAGCTTCCCACCGGTTCCCATACCGTTCGGCCCGGTCGCCTGCTGCGGTTTATAATGCCTGGTTGCTCGAACCAGATTGTTAAAACTATCTGTCATTGAGGCAACAATCAATTTGCCCTCCGGGGTGTTTGTATAGCCCCCGATCCCACCAAGGCCGTCTTTCCCAAGCATTCCGAGCAGACCGCCTATATCGACACTGCTGGAACTACCCTCGGCAACCGCAACCTGGATACCGGATCGATTGTCAACCAGGGTCAACATGGTTTGGGCGTGTTTTGTATTCAGAGAGCTGGCCGCCATGCCGACCAGCGGACCGAAAACCGGAACGAAAGCACCGGCCATCATGCCCAGGCCTCCGGCACTGTGCGTCTTGAATACGACGGTCGGCTCTACTGTATAATCAGCCGCAACCATCTGCCCCCGGCCCATATTGGAATTTTTCCTCAATTGGCCGGCAGCGGCCAACCGCCGTTCAGTCATCATGTTGTTGAAATCGTTTCCCCTGCCGACAACGACAAAACAACCTGATTGTTGTGCCAGGAGCCGCAGGATCGGCACAGTTGACTGCTGGCCGTGTTGAGGAACATTGCCGATAGCCCAAAATGCGGACATTCGGCTGTAATCCTCGTTGACGGCCAGAGTCCCGAGGGAAGAGTCACAACGCTCCAGGAGTGGATTGGCATTTTCCGTATGCGATCCTGCGGCACTTCCGGTAGCTGTAGTTTTTGCGCTCTGCGTCCCCATTTGTGGAGCGCAACCGTTTAAAAGTAGCGTGCTTATACAAGCAGTTAGAGACAATGATAATATCTTTTTTTTAATCTTCATTGATGTATCCTCGTATAGCATTTTTTCAATACAATTATACTTACAAGTCTGAGCCGGCCTTTTGCGCGTTAATCTTTTTAATGTCATCTTCAATCATTTTTTTGCCTTTCTCATATTGAGGGGTAGCCGGGGTGTACGTGTAGATCAGCGAGGTGGTTGGCTCAAAGCCGAATTCATCGAATTTCAACAGGATACCAATTTCACGATCTTCATATCGATATTCTTTTCGAAAGCCTCTGTTTCCAATCCCTCCGGGAATTGCCGGCTGGCCATATTTTGTATCCAGGGCATCTTTTAGAATTTTGAAGGTTTTATCGGCATGTTCCCAGGTAACGGAAATTCGGTAGAGTTTTCGGTCAGGTGTAAAATCCAGCCAGGATTCTTTCACCTGTCCGAACTTGTTAAATTTTTTGTAAGAGTTGACCTTGATAACCGGGAGTATGTTGGCATACCCTTGATAGCTGTAGTTTGTTTCATAAACAGCGTGTGCGGTTTTCAAGGTCAACTCAACTTCATCCCACGACTGGACTCCAGGGGAGAACCCTAAATACTCCTTTGCCCGAGTCTCATTTGCTGAAAATAAGATCATCCCTGTAATCAGAAATACGAGCAAACCGGCTGAAATTCTCTTCATATTGACATCCCCCCTGTCTTGACAAAAATGTAAAAAGTGGTAAGGGTTAAAATAAGGTTCGTGTTTTTTATTTTCGCCTGTCTATTTCCAGGCAGTATTGTGCCTTGTTGGCACCACCCCCTCTTTCGCTTCAAGAGGTAAATGTTATGACTGTGATTACTCAATGTCCTCATTGCGGTTTCGAATCCGAAGACGATGAAATGTGCCAGGCGTGTGGCGCATTGTTTGAGGAAATCCCGGCTCCCCCGGCAAGTGAGATGAAAGCCCCGGAAACCACAACCTGTCCTCATTGCGGTTTTGAATCTGAGGACGATGAAATGTGTCAGGCATGTGGCGCATTGTTCGAGGATACCCCTGTCCGCGATATTTCGTTTACTGAGATTGTCGGTGGAATCTTCTCCTGGTTGCAGGATAAGGGGATTCATGGGGTTGATTATGATTCACCACTTTTTATCGATGATGATGACCCGGCTTTTTTTGACCTACCGGGGGGGACCATGTACTTTCATTATCATCACGCTGATGATAAATAAAAAAAATGTGCTATTTTTTAAGTGTTGAAGGCGCACCCTTAGGCACCGGACCTGGATCTGGAACTGTTGCGCCTTCAACCACTGTCGGCTTCGGTGCATTAACACCGGTAACAGGATCAAAATAACCTCCCTCATCAGTCGGTCGTATTCCTTGGCTGTCCACCACCCCTTGAAAAGTATTTCCTACCCCTTCTTTTGCCATGCCGCCAGCAGTGGTTTGAATTCTCCCTTTACCCGCTTCTTCTCTTCTGTTTAATCCTCGCAGGGTATCAGCATCCTGCTGCGTTCTGCTTCCATCCACGTCCCGCAAGGGGTTGGGATTATCCGGGGGAGCAGCAATACTCTCTCCCGTTACACCGGAGGTTGCACCGGCCGCATTGCCTGCCGCCTGATTAACGGCTCCTTTGAGTATATCCTGCCCATCCACCATCGCCTTATTTGTCCGCATAGCCTGGTGGACTGCCGCAGTTGTATTACCGACATATTCCTGACGACGAAGGTAGGAGTTGACATGATCATCAAAATTTTGCTTTCCAGCCGCTCCTTGATTTGTGACCATATCGTGCAAGGCATTTTGAGCGGCCGTGATATTTTCAACAGAGTTACTGCCGTACCGATTTATGGCATAATCCTCGATAAATCCTGTCATGATATTGATCCCGGTAGAGGTCGAGGAATTTTTCAACTCTCGGGCATCGTTGAGGTAAGAGTAGGCCTCTGTTGCTCCAATCTGTTTGGACATCTTGGTCAGGTAATCCAGTCCTTGAGCATCCTGAAAGGTATCCCGTATTGCTTCAGACCGTACTCTTGACTGATCCCTGGCAAATGCTCTGGCCGTATCTTCGGAAACTTTAAAATCCACAGATTCACCATCACTCCCAACAACCATTATTGAGCCACCTCCACTTCCACTCACAATGCTCTTGAACCCTCCAGACACAGCCGCTTTAAAATTTGTACGAGTGGTTTCATCCATCGAATGAACAAAGCTTGAGCTGTTATTAAATGCTCTTTTCCAACTTGATTGCTCGTTGTTACGGAGTTCATTGGCATAGACCGCTGCATGAGAGTTAGTCAAACTATCTTTCTGCAACTGATCCCAGGCTGTATTCCAATTGGCACTACTCCCCAGGCTGTTTGAGGCTGAAACAATACGCTGATGAGACTTCATCTCAGCCATTTTGATTGGATCAATATTGTTGATCGAGGCCGTGGTCAGGGAAGGCTTGCCTCCCTTGCCCATGGAAAAGGT
>DRLX01000545.1 GCA_011322715.1 Desulfobulbaceae bacterium | reverse complement strand
TGGAGGATCTTATGCGGCATACGGAGGTGGATGAATGTATCGATTACCGGGCGGGACTGGATATGGCTATTCATCAACTGACCCGGGAAAAACTCCGATCACTTCTGGTGGTAAGGGACGGTGACATTATTGGTATCCTGCGTCTGGCCGATGTCTTTGCCGCCGTCTATCACAGCATAACCGGGGTTCCAGCACAAGGGGGAAAGCATGAAAGTTCTTGAGCAACTCTTTGAACGGATTGCCCAGCGAGTCAATATCAATCTGCGTGAATTTCATTTTAATGTTCATCCCTATGTCGAGCATCTGGTTCCTTTTGAAAAATTATCCAATTTCTACGGCTTTTACGGGGTTAGCTCTCAGCATCCCCTGGACTTTAAATTTCTTCATTCCAATCTGGCCGGCAGTTATTTTCTGGGAAAATGTCGAACCACAAATTCCATTGTCTATAAAAGCGATGTCCGGGGAGATGAACTGAAGAAGAAAGGCGCGGTTTTTGAGTCTCAAGGTTTTCAGATTTTTCTGGCCAGAGATGAGGGTATTCGTATTGAAGACAGTTTTCTCATCAAGACACTTGTCCATAACCACTCCCATGATCCTGAACATCCTGAACGGTTTCCCATCTGTAATACCATTGCCTGCCGGTATTGCAATATCCACGGATCACCAATGGACGGCAGTTTTCTGGAGCCCTTTGCCACCGTCGACCTGACCACCATGAATGACTGTGTGGTCGGCGCTTTTTCCTATATCCAGGCAGGGGAGGTCAATCATCTCCGTATTGCTCCGGGGACGATCTGGGTGAAAAGTCCGGGCCGGTTTAATTTTTTCTATCAATATCCAAAAGACAGCCTGAGGCGATATGTTCAATTCGTGCCTGGCTTTCCTGCTGAAGGCCTGTTGATGGATTTTGTTCACGAGCGTAAGGAAGACTTTCAGCGCGTGTTTGCAACGGTGAATGGCGAAGCTGGGATTCCGGTTCCCGGAAGCGCTTCGGTTGATCGTTATGCCGTGATCAAGCCCAAAACCAGTATCAGCGATAATGTTCTTGTGGCGCAGCGGGCCTTTCTGGAAAATTCCCGGCTGGGAAAAGGGGCCAACGCGCAGGAAAACTGTTACATAATTAATTCAAATCTGGCCGGATATGACGTGACCGCTCATGGCGCCAAGGTCGTCGAGGTGGACATGGGAGAAATGGTCTTTGTCGGCTTTAACAGTTTTCTTCGCGGGCGGCCCGATGCCCGGCTGGCAATCGGCAGGGATTCAATCATTATGCCTCACACTATCATCGATAGTGATCAGCCGCTTCATATACCGGCTGGATCGCTTGTCTGGGGGTTGATAACCGGACCCGATGACCTTGCAAAGAACAGCATTTCGCTGGAAGAATTACGCGCTGTACAAGGTGGTTTTTCCAGGGGCAGGTTATTTTTTGAGGGCAGCGGCTCCAATTTTGTCGATGCCTTTTGTCAACGTATCCAGCATATTCTTGAGGCAAACGGGGCGTTTTATGATGGAGTTTCCCGCAAAGGGCATGCCCAGAAAAATCAGAACATTTCCTTTAACACCATTCAGCCATACAGTGAAGGAAAGAGAAAAGGGATGTTTCCAACTATTGATATTTTACCATGACAAATATCCTGTTGTGCGAATTGTGCATTGTGCATTGTGCGCAACGGATATTTTCCTGTTTTTCCCTTTTTTCTGCTTGCTTTTCGTCTGTTTTGCTCTATACATAAAATGTATCAGTAAAAGTTTGGGGTGCGATCAGTGCCGGTTATTTATTGGGCCGGTGTCGATTCATGGAGTTGACTGATTCATCATTGCAAAGGAGGATCTCATGTCACGCCGGGTTGAGGATCAGGGAACAGGTATTCAGGTCAGTCGTCGGGGATTTATCAAGGGATGCACCATGGCGGCGGCGGCACTTGGTCTTGCCGAGACCATGGTACCGAAACTTGTGGAGGCGGCAACATCGCCGAAGCGTCCGCCGGTTGTCTGGTTGCATTTTCAGGAATGTACAGGGTGTACGGAAAGTCTGCTGCGGGCTTCGCATCCCGATATCGGCAAGTTAATTCTTGATATTATCTCGCTTGATTACCATGAGACAGTGATGGCCCCATCCGGTTTTCAGGCGGAAAAATCACTCGATGATGCAGTCAGCGGCAATGTAGGAAAATTCATCTGCGTAGTCGAGGGTGCTATTCCGACTAAAGACGGAGGCATTTATTGCAAGATAGCTGATCGCACGGCCATGGACATCCTGGATGATGTCGGCTCCAAGGCCGCCGCCGTCATCGCCATCGGCACCTGTGCCTCATTCGGCGGCATTCAGGCCGCTGAACCCAATCCTACCGGCGCCGTCGGGGTGACAAAACTTCTTTCAGGGACACCGGTCATCAATATTCCGGGTTGTCCGCCTAATCCCATTTCCTTTCTTGGCACGGTGCTCCATTATCTGACCTTTAAACGATTGCCCCGTACCGATCAGCTGGGGCGACCGCTTTTTGCCTATGGTCGAAAAAATCATGACCAGTGCGAACGGCGGGCCCATTTTGATGAGGGACGTTTTGTCGAGCAGTTCGGCGATGAAGGCCACCGGCAGGGATACTGCCTCTATAAAATGGGTTGCAAGGGGCCGCAGACCTTTGCCAACTGCCCGGCGGTCCGGTTTAATGATGCCGATGTCTGGCCGGTCAGTTGCGGTCATGGTTGCGTCGGCTGCACCGAGCCCGATTTCTGGGACACCATGTCGCCCTTTTACGAACGTCTTCCCGGCATGACCATTCCCGCCGGCGGTAGGGGTATCGTTGATGCCGCCACCTCCAAGGGCAAGGTGATTTTAGGTGCGGCCGCCGGCGCGGTCGGGATTCATGCCGCCGTTGGTGTGGGTAAGAAGATTTTCGGGAATAACGAAGACGAATAACGGTCCAGGAGGAAACACACATGGCACAGCGAATTACAGTGGACCCCATCACCCGGATCGAGGGCCATTTAAGAATAGATGTGGAAGTGGAGGATGCCGCCATTACCAAGGCCTGGTCATCGGGTCAGATGTGGCGCGGTATTGAGGTGATTCTCCAGGGGCGTGATCCTCGGGATGCCTGGCTGTTTACCCAGCGTATCTGTGGCGTCTGCACCACGGTCCATGCCCTGGCATCAGTGCGGACGGTGGAAAATGCTTTGGGCATGGAAATTCCCATGAACGCCCAGTACATCCGCAACCTGGTTATGTCTCTGCATGCCCTGCATGATCATATCGTTCATTTTTACGTGCTCTCCGCACTGGACTGGGTGGATGTGGTGAGTGCGCTCAAGGCCGATATCAAAAAAACCGTGGCCCTGGCTGAGACGCTTTCCAACTGGCCAAACAACAGTTTTAACCGGTTCAAGGCGGTCCGGAAGAAGGTACAGGCCATTGTTGATTCCGGTCAGCTTGGTCCTTTTGCCAACGGCTACTGGGGGCATCCGGCCATGACCCTACCGCCCGAGGCCAATTTAATGGCGGTCTCCCATTACCTCGAGGCCCTGGATTATCAGCGAAAGGCGGACAAGGCCATAGCCATTCTCTCCGGGAAAAATCCGCATATTCAGAACTTGTCGGTGGGCGGCGTGACCGCTGCCATCAATCCGGACAATGATACCACCCTCAATATCGAACGCCTCTACTGGGTAAAACAGCTTGCCGAAGAGGTGCGTGGTTTTGTTCATCAAGTGTACCTGCCCGACGTTATCGCCATCGGCGCCCTCTATAAAGACTGGCTGGCCTATGGGGCAGGGGTAACCAATTATCTGGCCGTACCCGACATGCCCCTTGATACCAGGGGTACCAGTTTTGATCTGCCCGGCGGCACGATTATCGGTGCGAATCTCAAAACAATGAAACCCATCACCGGGTTTAACGATCCCTACTTTAAACAGAACATTGTCGAGTCCATTGCCCATTCGTGGTACAAGGGCGACTGGAGTAAACATCCGTTTAAGGAAGAGACCGTCCCGGATTACACGGATTTCCAGGACGATGGCAAATATTCATGGATCAAGGCACCCCGGTTCAAGGACATGCCTATGCAGGTGGGGCCGTTGGCCCAGGTTCTGGTCGGTTATGCCCAGGGGCACAAGTTGACCAAAAAATATGTGGATGATGCGTTGTCAAGGGTGAGTACCCTTGCCGGGGTTCAGGTCGAAGCAAGTGTGCTCCACTCCACGCCCGGTCGCCACCTGGCCCGTGCCATCCGCGCTGCCATGCTTTCGGACCTTGCTCTTGAGCATTGGGACAAGCTGGTCGCCAATATCGGCACAGGTGATCTGGAGATTTTCAACAAACCTACCTTCCCCAAGGGCGAACAGATGGGATTCGGTTTCCATGAGGCGCCGCGCGGCACCCTGTCTCACTGGATCGTTATCCGGGACGGCAAGATCAAAAATTATCAGTGCGTAGTGCCCTCAACCTGGAATGCCGGCCCTCGCGACGGCAAAGGTGAGCCGGGTCCGTACGAGGCATCCCTGGTCGGCAATCCCATGGCCAATCCGCAACTTCCCCTGGAGGTTTTGCGGACGGTCCATTCCTTTGATCCCTGCATTGCCTGTGCTGTCCATATGCTTGATCCGCCCGGCAGGGAGTTAACCAGGGTGAAGGCGCTGTAGTTTTTCCGCCTAAATCGCTCAACTTAGGTTCTGCTTCATTGAGCAACGGGAGGTCATTATGTTTTACGAACGACATCAGGCATGGTCGGTCCTGCTCCGGCTTTTCCATTGGTCCTTTGTTCTCTCCATCATCACCCTGGTAATCACCGGTCTCTATATTCATTTCCCCTGGACCAACACCATGGTTATTGGTGGGTCATCATTTCCAATGGCGACCATGCGGTATATTCATTTTATCGCCGGTTTTGTTTTTTCCGCCGCCCTTATGGTCAGGGCCTATCTTCTCCTGTTTGGCAACGCCCAAGAGCGGTTCTGGGATTTTCTGCCGATCACGCCACGAAATATCAAAAATTTATTTACAACCCTGGGGCGATATCTGTATCTGGATGTTGGGCATGAGCACCGGTTGGGGCATAATGCCCTGGCGGGAATATTTTATTTTTTGACCTTTCTGGTGGCCGCCGTCCAGGTTGTCGCCGGTTTTTTCATGCTCTATCCCGAATCAGCGTTTTGGCAGAAATGGGGAACCCTGCTCTTTGTTTCCCAACAGCAGGGACGTGGAATTCACTACCTGATCATGTGGTATTTTGGTATTTTTGCCGTCATTCATATTTATATCGTTGTCTGGAACGATATCTTTTCCCGAAACGGTCTGATCTCTTCCATCTTCAGCGGAGCTAAGTATATCTCCGAAGACTATTAACAGGAAGGGGGCAGGACGACCTGCCCCTTTTCCCTTATGAATCAATCCCCAAAAATAGGCATCCTCGGCGTCGGCAACCTGTTGCTTGGCGATGAGGGATTCGGCGTCCATGTCATCAAGCGCCTGCAGGAAGAATATCGTTTCCCTGGCAATGTTGAACTTCTTGACGGCGGCACCGCCGGTATCATGCTCTCTCCGTTCATCGAGGACAAGGACATCCTTTTTGTTATCGATGTAGTCAGCCTGGATGCCGAACCTGGTTCCATTCACCTGTTTGGCCATGAAGATGTCTGCTCCGGCAATATCCAGACCCGAATGTCGCCCCATCAGGTTGGTTTGCTGGAAATTCTTGATCTCTGCCGTCTTCGGGAAAAGGCCCCGCAGCGAATCGAGATGATCACCGTGGTCCCTGCTGATCTTTCAACCCGCATCGGCTTGTCCAAGCCACTTGCCCAGACAGTGGATACGGTTATTGCCATTCTTTTTGAGAAATTGGTAATAATGCATGTTGTTCCTCTGTCGCTTACTGGATAGTCATTGAGAAGACCGGGTTACATCGTTTCAATCTCAGGCCTGCCGTTTCAAGATTTGTTCGGGCCAACAAAAAAACTCGAGCCCATCCGCTTTTGACAAGACCTGCCCAGCAGAGTATTGATGCAACTCTCCAGGATGATATAGCCCTTGATATCGGCGGTGATCTCCTGCGCACTCACCAGCTTGATACCCCCAACCACATTTCCTGCAAGCATATCCTGTTGTCCATCCGCCTGCGACAGGAGAGTTCATTGTGACCTGCTTTCTATTAGAGTTGGCAGGTAAATTTAGAGTAAGAAATTGAGTCGCATGTTTTTTTTCTTGTCTTTTACATCTGCCGTGTGATTTCATTGAAATAAATATGAAGTGTATTAATTGATATTGCTTGGCAAATGAAATTATATGAGGTGAAATCGTGGGAAAGAAGATGAGTATCCAGGCAAAATATATCCTGGTATTTTTATTGACTCTGGCTCTGGTCGGAGGGGCATTTGTTGTTGGTTTAACGACCCTGCGTGATCAGGTTCTGCGGAATGAGGCGGAAGCCGTTGCTGATCAGGTGATAGCCTTTCGTTCCTGGGTGGCCGGCACCGGTATGATATGGGTGGACAAGCTGGCCAAGGATTTTCCTGATTTTCTTGCCGAAAAAAAATGCGACGGCCTTGCGTTTTACGGGAAAAATCCGGCTCTGGCGACAAGAGAGCTCTCCACAATTGCCAACAAGACGGCCCTGCGGGCGACGTTTCTGGTCACAAGTGATCAGGTCAGGCAGCCTGCTAACCAGCCCGATGCCTTTGAAAAAGAGGCTATTGCAAATTTTAAAGAAGATAAAGAACTAAAATTTATTGATGGTTATACCGGGAACACTTATCGATATGCCCGGCCGATTTTTGTGAAAAAAAGCTGCCTGAAGTGTCATGGTCAGCCGGAAGATGCTCCGCAGGCGGTTATAGAAAAGTATGGTAGTGAAAAGGCCTTTGGGTACAAGGTTGGTGATGTCCGCGGTATAGTCAGCGTCAAACTACCGGCACTTAGTTGGCAGGGGCTGTTGGCTATTTTTGCAAATCCCATCGCAATAGGTCTGGTGGCTGTTGCCTTTCTCATCAACTTCCTGTTTACCCAGAAGGTTATTATTAAGCGGTTGGGTACCCTGACGGGCGATGTGACGGCAATTGCCAAGGGTAAGTTGTCAACTCCGCTTAATTATACCGATCCGAAAAAATCAAACGATGAAATAGACCATGCCTATCATGCAGTAGATCTGCTGAAAAAAAGTATGGTTATCATTATGAAGAAAATAAAGAGGAAGTAGGTTTTCTCCCTCTTGTGGGGAAAGAACCGGGGTCAAGTCCGGTGATAAGGCTGCAGGTAGTGTTATCACCGGATTTTTTGTGCAATGCAACGGGAGGGGGCGGTATCAGGAGGGTTTGAGGGGTGGGGTTACGGTCGTCCTCCCCTGTTGTTAAATAGAAGGATATGGAACCGACAGCAAGGAAGAGACGCGTATTTATGCCAGGGTTTGTGCATGCGGTTTTCCGCCGTTCGTTTCATCAACAGATTCTCGGTAGAGGCTCTCCTGAAAGCGGTTCCACAAGACGTGCGCCTCCTGAAACCGTGGTCAGGACCACCCGGCCCGGATATTTTCCGCTCACCCGGCCGATGATACGGCTTTCCGCTCCCTCCGGGACCGACTGCATGATGCGCAGGATTTTTTCCGCCCGTGTCGGGGCGGCAAGAATAATACATTTTCCCTCGTTGGCAAGATAGAGCGGGTCCAGGCCCATCAGTTCGCAGGCAGCGCGCACTTCGCCATGCATGGGGATATCCTCTTCCTCTATTTCCATGCACAACTTTGTGGCCTGTGCAATCTCGGAAAGAGTTGTTCCCAGGCCGCCCCTGGTGGGGTCGCGCATGGTATGGACGGCGCCGCCCTCCTGCTCCAGAACTTTTTCAACAAGAAAATTAAGCGGCCGGGTATCGCTTTGCAGGTTCCCGGCCACCTCCAGACCGGCGCGACTGGTGAGAATGGTGATGCCGTGGTCGGCAAGGGTTCCGGAGAGGATGATGATGTCGCCTTCCTGGACCCGGCCGGTTGTTATTTCGATGTCGTTGTCAACGACCCCGATGCCTGAGGTGTTGATAAAGATTTTGTCGGCCTTACCCCTGGGCACGACCTTGGTATCACCGGTGACCACCGGCACCCCTGCATATTCACAGGCAACAGCAATACTCTGTATGATATGTTCGAGATCGTCGAAAAAAAGCCCTTCCTCAAGAATCAGGCCAAGGCTTAAAGCCAGCGGTCGTGCCCCCTGCATGGACAGGTCGTTGATGGTGCCGTTCACGGCCAGCTCACCGATGTTGCCGCCGGGGAAAAAGATAGGATCCACCACGTAACTGTCCGTGGAAAAGGCAATTCTGCCGCCGGGCCGGGGGAGGACGGCCGCATCTTCCAGCTGGTGCAGGACCGGGTCGGGCAGATAGCGGAGGAAGAGATCGTTGATAAGGTTTTGGCCGGCCAGGCCGCCGCTGCCATGGTCAAGTGTGATATGACTGCTCATTATTTCCTCCTTCAATTTTCCTCCCCCAATCTGGGTCCTCCAGACCGCCATAGCGGTGCCAGGCCGCACAAGTCCCTTCGCTGGAGACCATGCAGGGGCCGATGGGATTGGCAGGCGTACACCGGCTGCCGAAAAGCGGACATTTTTTCGGCATACAGATACCCTTGAGGACCTCGCCGCAGCGACAGCCCCTGGGT
>DRLX01000544.1 GCA_011322715.1 Desulfobulbaceae bacterium | reverse complement strand
GCTGGCTGTGATGCTGTTTTCTCTCGGCATTGAACCCGTGTCCGCTGCCTCCCGTGATCCAGTAGTTTTTACGGAAGAACTGGCACCCGTGCACTATACGGAAAATGGTGCAATTGTCGGCATAGCCACCGATATAGTCCGATCCATTTTCAAGCAAGTTGGGTTACGGCCCTATATCCTTTCTTATCCCTGGAAACGTACCTATCTCAATGTATTGCACACTCCCGGCAGTTTCGTCTATACTATTAACCGGACGCCGGATCGTGAAAAACTCTTCCAGTGGATCGGGCCCATTCTGCACAAACGGACCTATCTGTATCGTTTTGCTTCCCGCAATGATATCAAGGTTGCTGCTCCTGATGATCTCAAAAACTACACAACGGTAGTTATTCTTGGATATGCCCTGACGAAAAAATTAAAGGATATGGGGTTGTCACCGGCCAGAGAGCTCATCGTCACTCGTAACAAACAGGAACAGATGCGCGTTTTTTTAAAAGGCCGGGCCGACCTGATCACCGGCAACGAATTCACCATGGCGAGAGCTCTGGCTGAAACCGGGCATTGTATGGATGAAGTTGTCCCTGTCCTGCTGATGAATGAAAAGGGCTACTATCTGGCAGCGAATAAAGATACCGACCCGGAGCTTGTGGAGCGACTGCGGTTGGCAAACGCAAAGATTCAGCAGATGGGAGTGGTGCAGCAGAGTATTGCCCACTACATGCAACCTTTGCAGAAGATATCCCGCAAACCCGGTCATCATACCGAGATCACCCATTCTTCCGTTGCCGGAAATCATGGGAAATAGTCGTTTTTGGTCTTTATTAAAACATTGGTTCCACGGATGTGATTGGTC
The DNA here is from genome assembly GCA_011322715.1 of Desulfobulbaceae bacterium. Taxonomy (GTDB): domain Bacteria; phylum Desulfobacterota; class Desulfobulbia; order Desulfobulbales; family Desulfobulbaceae; genus DRLX01. The sequence goes on along the minus strand of DRLX01000544.1, from coordinate 4,553 downwards.
GGATAGTTGTGCTAATCCGGAGTTTTGACTCCGTCCGCCTACCTGGTCCGGTCATGCCGGCTTATCCCCTGGGATGAAAACGTTGATGGATGGATTTCAGTCGGGATCTATCCACATGGGTATATATTTGGGTGGTGGCGATATCGGAATGGCCGAGCATCATCTGGACGGCCCGGAGGTCCGCACCCCCGGCAAGAAGATGGGTGGCAAAGGAGTGCCTGAGCATGTGCGGGCTGACTGCATGGTTGATACCGGCTGCCCGTGCCCATTCTTTGATGATCTGCCAGAAGCGTCCCCTGCTCATGGCACGGCCACGGTTGGAGACAAACAGAACCCGTGACTGTCTTCCTTTCAGGATGAGCGGTCGTGCCCTCTGGAGATATTCTTCGATTGTATTTCGTGTTGTTTCGTTAAATGGTACCATCCGTTCTTTTCCCCCCTTGCCGAGAATGCGTAGATGACAATTGGTTAAATTGCAGCTGTTTGCCGGGAGACCGACCAGTTCCGACACCCTGATACCGGTTGCATAGAGCAGATGCAGCATGGCGTGGTTGCGAAGGATAAGAGGAGTCGTCCGGACCGGCAGGGTGAGAAGTGCGTCCACTTCGGCAATACTCAACGCCTTTGGCAGGGCCTGGCCGATTTTGGGTCCGTCGATGTTGACGAGCAGGTCTTCTCCGGTCAGGCCGCTTCCGGCCGTAAAGGAAAAAAAAGTCCGCAGGGCCGCTAGACGACGCCCATTGCTTCTAATGGTGATGCCGCGTCTGTGGCAGCTGACGAAGAAAGCCCGTATATGATCGGGGTGAATGCGAGAGAGGGTGGTAATATCCCTTGTGCGTAGAAAATCGAAAAAAAACTCCACATCAGAGTGATACGCCTTAATGGTATTTTCGGCAAGTCGGCGTTCAACAATGAGATATTGAAGAAAAAGATCAAGAGCGGAGGAGAATTCCGACATGGGGTGCAACGCCCGGCTGAAGAAAAACGTAAAAGTCTACCGACATCCCGGTCACACCTGATGAGAGCGGATTATAGAGGTGGGTTTTAGGTGCGACGGTTCTGCCCGGATGATTCTGAAATCCGGTACTCGCGGGAGAAAAAAGCCTGTCGGCGTTATGACGCCGACAGGAGGTAAAACGAGGAAACTACGTCTAATATTGACGCCGCATCCGGTTGAATTTACGAAGCTTACGAAGAGCCTCTGCGGCTTTGCGTCGTTTTTTTATGCTGGGTTTTTCGTAATATTCACGTCGCTTGAGTTCACGCTTGATGCCGTCTATCTGCAGCTTTTTTTTCAGTTGCCGAATGGCGTACTCAAGGTCACCCCTGACTTCAACTTCTATCATGATTTATTCACATCCTTTCGTCGATGGCATGTCCCATCTACCTGTTAACGCAGTCTTTCAGCCAAAAGATGACCGGCAACTGCTGAAGAGTATCTAAATAATATAGTTTATTCTGAAAGTAATTTTCTGTCAACAGCGAATTGAGAAATGATCAACGCGGAAATATTTTTCCTGGATTCAGGATATTGTTGGGGTCAAAAAGGCGTTTGATATCCTGCATAACGGACATAGTTGCAGGGGTAATTTCCAGCGGTAGAAAAGGGGCCTTGGTGGTGCCGATTCCGTGTTCTCCGGACAGGGTGCCGCCAAGTTGGATGACCTCTTTTAAAAGTTGTTTTTTGGCTTGCCTGCCTCTGGAATATTCATCGGCATCGTTTTTGTCGAGCATGATATTGACATGGATATTGCCGTCACCGGCATGGCCAAAGGTCAGGATTGTCAGCTCCAGTTCCCTCGCCAGTCCGGTTGTCAGGCGGACCAGGTCGGGAATTTGTGATCTCGGCACCACCACATCCTCGCTTATCTTGTGGGGTTTCAGGGCAAAGGTGGCCGGTGAGATGGCCCTTCTTGCCAGCCAGAGTTCCTCCCGCTCCGCCTCGTTGTTTGCCTCCAGCAGTGTCAACGGACGGTTGCGAAGAAAGGTGTGCAGCCTTTGGCTCTGGTGTCGTACCTCCTTCCTGCTCCCATCAAGCTCAAGTAAAAGCAGGGCCCGGGTCGCCTCCGGCAGGGGGGTGGGTAATCGGTCACGGATAATCCGGAGGGCGGTCTGGTCCATATATTCCAGTGTGCACGGCATGATACCTGCGGCAAGGATCCGGGCCACCAGGTCTACCGCCAGTTCAATGGAGTCAAAGAGGAGGAGAAAGGTTTTTTTTGCCTCGGGTAGGGGCAGTAGCCGAAGAATGAGTTTGGTGAAAACTGCAAGTGTACCCTCGGAGCCGATCAGAAGGTGGGTGAGGTCATAGCCGGTGACACCCTTTTCGGTGCGCACTCCGGTGGTGATGACGGCACCGGTCGGCAGTACGGCTTCGCAACCAATGATGTAATCCCTGGTAACACCGTATTTGACGGCACTCGGGCCGCCGGCACATTCAGCGGCATTGCCGCCCAGGGTGCAGAATTTCAGGCTGGCCGGATCCGGTGGATACATCAGTCCCTTTTGGGCCAGTTCCGCTTGCAGCTCACCGGTAATGACACCGGGTTCGGCTATGGCGATCATGTTTTCCGGGTCTATTTCAAGTATCCTGTTCATCCTGTTGGTCGTAAGAACCAGGCCGCCACAGGTCGGTACGGCACCACCGGTCATTCCCGAGCCCGCACCGCGCGGCACTACCGGGAATTTGTGTGTATTGGCCAACTGCAGAATTTCTGCTACCTGGTTACTGGTTTTCGGGAAGGCAACCGCCTGAGGGGCGACATCACCGCCGCTGCCGTCAAAACTATAGCAGGCCAGCTCTTCCGGTTTGGTCAACAGGTGTTCCCGGCCAAGGACATCACGTAATAGCTGGAGGTCTTTTTCGTTTATCATAGTTCTATTATAGTCGGTAACTGGTAAATGTGCCGCACTATTTCCCTTTTTCCCTTTTTCGTAGCCATGCAACAGGTGTCTGTATCCGGAGACCGGGGAATTTTTTCTATATCTGAGGAAACAGTATCCTTATCAAAAATGACCCTGCCGTAGAGGGCCGATACTTCCATCGGCTTTCTTAAAAGTTCGTTTCTGCAATGTATTTGGAATTGTTTTGCAATGCGGAGCTGCTCTGTCTGGTTCACCCGTTTTTTCATCGACCGTAGATGGTATTTTTTGGCACCGACTTGTTTTGGGGAGTTATTTCTCAAAGAAAAGGTGTTTCTCTGATCAGACAGTTTCAGTGTTCTGCTCGGCATGGATATTGTTAATGTCCTGAAAATACACTAAGTTTTTATTTGGCATGCTGATTGCTATGTAGGGAGCACCGGCACGCAATTCAATGTGTCCCGTATCGTTTTGGCCAAAAACGAGAGGAAAAAATGAAAAGATCAAATGAAAACATTCAGGAGGTATAACAATGTTAAAAAAAGTAATTCCCACGATACTGGTTTCCCTATTTGCCGTTTCCGCGTTTGCCGCTGCTCCGACCTTTAAAACCATTGATGCCGATCAGGACGGCATGCTTTCAAAGGGTGAGGCACAGGCCTCCGGTATCAGTAAAGGACTTTTTGTGAAAGCCGATGCCGATGCCGACGGCAAGCTGAGCCCGGAAGAGTATGCGACGCTGATAACCAACGATAAGAAATAAGGAGGGCATGGTTTTCGGATGGCGTATTTTTCCAAAGCATCCGGTGAACCTGCTCCTTCGACGGATGTAACAGTTGTTTTTCCCCCTGTCGGTTTTCGGCAGGGGGATTTTTTGTCCGCGGTTATTCCGGGAAGAGGAACATTCCGTGATATCGAGAGTTATCCAGTTATCTGTGAGGAGAACGATGAACAAAGTATGGAGTATTGCATTACTGGTCACCCTGATTATCGGGGTGGTTTCAACATCTTTTGGAGCAACCACCCTGCATCAGTTGGGTCGAAGCCCGTTTTTCAGACCACCGCTGAAAAACGTGGCCGATTTACGGGCAATGGTCGCCACCTCCGGTCCGGCATTGAAAAAAGGGTTTAAGCGGGCGGGGTATCCGATGCTGTACCCTGCTTTTGTGGAACAATTCCCTACGACGAAAATTGAAGAAATTGAAATAAAAAAAGGAGAACATCTTCTCTGGATGCTGTATCGGAAAAACGGCAAGGGACCTGTTCGGGTTGCCGGAGACGTAACATGGGACGGACCAACATCGTTTCAGGCTTTCAGGTTCTATCTCGAACGGAATAATCAGCGTTTTGAAATCATTGTTCCCTATATCTGCGGTAATCTCGCCCTGCGAGCAATAACCGGGATTGTCCCGGTGGCAAGGAAAATCCCGGTGTCAAAGAAAAATATTCCCCCGACCTGTCAAATGGCCGTTACTTCCAAACCGGTTTTCTGCGGAGAGCCGGTGACCGTCGATGCCTCGACCTCATCAGACGACGACGGTTCCGTTTCTGCAGTAACAATTTCCATGCTTGACGGCCGGGGAAAAATGGTTGAAGAAAAGACCATAACGACGCCGCCTTTTACCGGAACACTGACCGTGCCCTGCGACGGTGAATATACGGTTCGGGTCCAGGTTACCGATGACCAGGGC
>DRLX01000543.1 GCA_011322715.1 Desulfobulbaceae bacterium | reverse complement strand
TCCAGATATTCGCCGAGAGTTTGATAAACGTCTATTCCATAATTATCCATTTCCAACGGATGATTAATGCCACTTATATCATCCGCATCCCACAGCATGTTTTTGATACCAAAGCCGTTAAAAGTATAGGCGTCAAATCCGTAAACATAACTCGCCATGCCGGCAATGGCGCCACCAAGAGAATGGCCGGTGAAAGATGTATTGGAGGCATTGAGTGTAAGGTTAAGATTTGGGTCATGCATAACATCATAGACAAAGGCCATGGCATCTTTCATCTGCTGCGGGGCCGTGCCGGTGCCCATGTAGGCGATATCCGCGATGATGAGATCCTTGATCGGTTCACCATTAAATAGACTTGGTTCTGTGCCACGGAAAGCAAATACGTAACGTGATTCACCGTTTTGAGGATTTTCATTTTCCAGCAGCATACCCTGGAAACCGCTGGCTGTATTACTGGTGGCTCGGACGGTGTAGGTATTTTGAAGCTGGTTATGGTCAGAGTGATTAATTATGGTATCTGGGTTAGTGTTGAGAAAGTAATCATTTTTGTAAACGATTTCCGACAATACTCCCATTTCTTTAATTGTATTTGCTTTGTCTTGCATCACCACCTCCTATCATATCTATCGTTTAAATAATCACTATGACATTCAGAGCCTTTGCGATTTTCTTTTGCATATCTAAATAAGACCTTATCATCGAATCGATAAGACCAAAAATCTCCCAGTTTGTAATCGAATTTTGGTTGTGCATCGCTTATGAGGGTAATCATGCTTGCATATGCCATATACCGTCTGGAATAGGCAATCTCTTTGCCGCTCTTGTTATCAATGATGCTGATCCGGTCCGCGTGAAGCAGATCTCTGAACGGCCAGGAAAGAGGCAGGGGATCAAACCGTACCGTGTAATGCATGGGAGGCAGGTATTTTTTTGCGGGATATCTCTCCGCCCGGTTAATAATATCTTGAACTTCTTTATCTTTTTGAGGTTCATACTTTTGCCAACGCAAGGTTTTCGCAGCGTCGCGAACCTTCCTTGATTTCACCCAAATAGGGGCATATTTACCTGTTCCCGATTTCTTTGCCGCAGCAAGTATCCTTTCATAGGATTTTTCTGCAAGTTTAACTTCAGCGAGTATTTTTTTACTGCCATTATAATCGTCCTCTGTGGCCCGATAGAGATAAATCCTGCCATCCTCTCCGTTTAAGGCCAATACCTTAAGATGCTTACCGTCTAAGTATGTTTTGACCATACATGCCCGTCCACGATCGTCAAACCCCGGCCAGACATTGTCCTCCCAGTAGACCGACACCGGACTCTCTATGGTTTCATGAATTTCCTGCAGGGGTGTTCGGCTGTAATAGGCAAAGAGCGCCTTGTAAAACACAAATCTCCTGAAAGGAAAGAGAACAAAGAACAAAACCACCACAACCACGGTTTTTTTCGACTTGGCAAACTTGGCCGTAAGGGCGACAACAATGATCGCCACTATCAGGTAAGCCAGAAAAACAAGCAATAAAATTATACCCATAACCGTCTCAACAATTATTTACTGTAACTGTATTCAGCCATTACCTTTAGAAAAGGGGCCGGGATTATTTCAATCCGGTTCAAATATACGTGGGCAGAGGCGGGCAGGCAGACATAATGAATTTTAAACAATGAACAAAGCTGACAGACACTCTGTCCGCCTTGCCGCCTGCCCTGCGCTGTTTCATGAAATTTATCCTGTTCAGGTTGACAGCCTTAGAGTGTTACATTACCAGCGACTTCTGACATTTTTCTGACTTTTGTCAATGAGCCATAACAGCAAGCACCGATAGAGCGAGCAATGCCAATACATAAAACCACTCATGCCGCTTTTCTCCAGCCCCCGCCCTCGATCCGGTTGATATGGCTCACATTGATCCCGCTCAGGTCGATGGTGTTGTCGCCGCTGGTTCCGGCAATGACATTATTGTTCCCCCCGCCGCCGTCGATGACCTCGATGGAGTTTTCGGCAAGGGAGAGCGAGTTCACCCGGATGGTGTCGTCCAGGTCGCCGCCAAGGATGGTGTCGGTGCCCTCGCCGCCGTTCATTGTGTCGCTGCCGGTGCCGCCGATGAGGGTATCGTCCCCTGCCATGCCGTAGAAGTGGTCTTCCCGATTGGCGCCGGGATGCCCATACAGGTTGTCTCCCTGATCCGTGCCGAACCAGTATCTTGCCGGGACATGGATATCAGAAGGAGGAGCCACCCGTATACCGCTTCCCTCCTGGTCATACTGGATGGCAGTGGTATTCTCATGCATCGTGTAATAGAGAAACACGGCCCGGTCTTCGAGGTACTGGCTGGAGTAGTTGTCCGGGTCCAGCCCTGCATACCCCGGCTGGTTACCGGAAATGGTAAAACCAGACAACTCCTGTAGAGCAAAAAGTACACTGTTATCACTCTCTGCAGCAGCATGTAATGCCGAGACGGATTGGTCATGTAATGATGCCACCGTCAGCCCGGTCAAGGCGTTATTACCCACATATTCGGTCAGATCCCTGGCCAGATCAACCACCTCCCCGGTCGTATCTGCTCCGGCCTGGAAAATAGCATTCACAACCTGCAGTGTACGTTCATCGGACATGTTCTCCAGGAACGGCGTGAAATCATAAACATTATCGCTTCCGCTGATGGTTGCAAAAAGGTTGTAGACGGCCAAAGCGGATGTCAACCCAACGATACTATGGGCAAGAAAAGGAGACTCTGCGTCCACAGATATGGTTATTGGAGGAGCAATAGAAAGTCCAACAGAGGAAACAATATCAGCCGTTGCAACGATATTGGAAATTGGCAATGTCGCAGGAATCGCGAGAGGATTATCTGGAGAAAGCGCATTGGTAATGGCTTCGAGAATATCTCCGCCAACACCAGTCACTCCCGGAGCATTGTAGATAAAGGTATGAGTTATGTCGGCAGAATATTCAAGTGTAAGGTTGGTGGCGAGAAAACCGCCCAGCGAATGCCCTGTAACCGAAAAACCGGAATGAAGACTCCCATTGTCCATCCACTGCTGCACCCGAGCTGAAAGCGCAGCATATTGCGCCTGGTGCTCGCTGGTGCCGAGCACTCCAATATCGATAACATCTGTTATAATATCAGCAGGATCAGACGGTTCAGTGCCGCGAATGGCAACCACTTGCTTTCCTGAATTGTCTTCAAAAAGGGTTACTGACAAGCCGGTATGATTCAAAAAAGTATGCTCCTGGCCAAACTCATCGACATAGGTCTCCTCGACTGTTCCATCATATTGATCGATGACTGTCCAGTTTTGGGCAAAGGTTTGAGATTGGGTTTGTGTCATGCCAACTGCAATTAGATCCGCAACATTCGGAACAGATGATGCAAAAGTAGCATATGCAGCAAGGGACAATTCAGATTGAACCAAAAAATTATTAATCGTTTCCATCTGCCATAATCCTTATTTTTTCTTAACGAATACTTTTCTCACCAAGGACGCATCACCAGCATTTTGAGGACAGCCAAATGAGGATGAATGCCAAAATCCTGGCAGATCACCTCCTATTCGATAATAACTAACTGCCATTCCAAGTAGTTTTTTGTCGTTGCGCCTGTATATTTGATACTGAAATCTCCTCACCTTAGGGTCATCATTACGAAGCAATTCAGTCTCACTCTTAAACAAATATTCTTTCCCTAAAGCATTTTCTTTTTCAGTCGGTTGATAAAACAAAACCCTCCCCCACTTATCAACTTGATCTTCCGGCAAAACCACCGTCTCATAAACCTTGACCCCCCCATCCTTTGCACACAATTCCCGTACCTTGGCATCCCAATACATTTTTTTTCCAGTCACTTCCCAGAATGCGCCACCAAACCAGGCTGAAGAAAGAAGAATGCCGATCGTAATGTGCACTAGCCTTTGGAAAAAATTTTCCGGTCTTCTTGATTTCCAAAAATGATAAATAATCCAACCAACAAATAACCAAAGAGCGAACAAAGCCAATAGATAAAAACCACTCATGCCGCTTTCCTCCAGCCCCCGCCCTCGATCCGGTTGATATTGCTCACCGCGATCCCGCTCAGGTCGATGGTGTTGTTGCCGCTGGTTCCGGCAATGATATTATTGTTTCCCCCGCCGCCGTCGATGACCTCGATGGAGTTTTCGGCAAGGGAGAGCGAGTTCACCCGGATGGTGTCGTCCAGATCGCCGCCAAGGATGGTGTCGGTGTCCGCGCCGCCGTTAAAGGTGTCAAAGGCTTCGGGGTCTTCGTCGGTGCCGTGGATGATGAAGGTATCGTTGCCGCTGCC
>DRLX01000542.1 GCA_011322715.1 Desulfobulbaceae bacterium | reverse complement strand
GTCATCCGGTTGGAAGCCGATATGCTTGTGGCTGAAGTTGGCAAACGTTGATGATACCATCAAGCCATTACCACAGATCTTTCTCCAAATGGAAGTAATCAAGCGAAATGCACAACCGCGATCATGGGAATTATAAAGTACCATGTCAACCCGTTCACCATCAAACGAAAGGCCGTTTCTGGCAAAACGAATCATGTGTTTCTGGTATCCTTCCCGTTTGGCAATACGGACTGAACTCTGCTCTGCATCGATGGGAAACCATCCTGCATCACGAAGCAGATCCACTGCTGTCATGGTTGGTACAAATGAGTATTTGGACGAAACTCCATCCATAGGCTCAAAAGATCCGGCAGCAGGGGCGAGATTGATAATTTGGTCGTTGGTTAAGATAGGTGCAGTCATTGTCTTGTCTCCTTACTTGAGATTGAAATAAAAAAAGGGACAAGACTCCCCCCCAGGGGCGACTTGCCCCTTTTAAGGGATTAAACTACAATTTAGTTATTCTTTTTTTTTACATGCCAAGTGCTGCAGGTTGAGTTGATCCTTCAACAGACCGGTGCAAGCTGATATTTTTCCCGTCATCTTGACCCTGTTGAAACGATAATAAGTCGACATTACTCCGACTTTTCGGAGCAGCTTTAACTTTGTCGAAAAGCTCATCAAGTCGATTATCCACGGCCTGCTGTTTGACTACCAGTAGTTCCGTCCCGGTCAACCCGTAAGCATTTTGCTCACCATGATTTGATTGAGAATGAGATTGGATAGCAATCAATCTGTCCCATACGGTATCAACCATGCCCAAACGATAGCTGTTGTGTTGGGTGCGGGGAGAGACATACGGACTGCGATTCGCATCAACATACGCCTTGCTCATCCGCTTGATCGTCTGTCTCAACCTCTTGTACAGGTCCACGATGATTATCAAGTCGGTACGTCCGGCGACAAAGGTAAACTCCCACCCTTGTCCGTGTCCCAGCCTGTAATAAACAGACCTGCCATTAAAGGCGTTGGCAATACAACCACCAAGCGTTCGTTCCCATTTTTGGACGCTCAAGGTCAATCCGGCAACCTCTGCCGATTCAACATCTGCGCCACTTCCATCCATGGCAACATCAGCCAGGGAAAGGTTGTGCTCACGCATTAACTGTTCGGCCTTGCTCATGGCGAGACTGGCCTCATTTTCATTGTCGCTGGCTGATAAAGCCAGTAATTTTTGTAATTTGATGATAATCTTATCATCAACCCTGTTTACCTGTTGAACCATTGCTCTATCTCCTTATAAAAAATGGGGCAGAACAAGGCCCGCAGGGGCTAGTTTTGCCCCTGGTTACGGGTTTTGCTTATTGATCGAACCGCTGAAATGCTGCTTCAATCTTTGCTGCCATCGCATAGGTGGTATCTAACGATTCACTGATTCGCTGATTTCGAAGAACGTTAAACGCATACAGTGATTGCTTGAGCAACCGCCGGTATTCGTTGCGCTCTGCTTGCTCTCGTTTTGCTTCATCCTTCAAATACTCAAGATGCTCATCCAGCATCTCGTCATCTGAGAGCTCAGCATAAATTTTTTCTTTTTCGGTTTTCATGTCATATCACCTCAAATATCCATTTACCGATTTTTCCAATAGCCTCGTTACGTGTGATCGACCGAAACCGACCACCGACAGGGGTAATGCTGCCGACCAGATAACTTGCATTCCGGTACTGCGCCGCTGAAATGAATCTTCTGGTTTCAAAAACCGGAAGATTCTCCTGGTTGAGATCAAAAACCTCAGAAACGGCCCCCGTCTGAATGATCAATACTTCTCCTTGAAAATTACGAAGCAGTTCATCGTCTGGAAACTTGGGAGGTATCGGCTCGAAAACAGCCTGTACGGCGGTAGGAATAGAAGAGGAAAAAGATTGTTGTTGAGTTTGTTCCATGGTCTTGCCTCCATTTTAAGGAATAAAAAAAGGGCAAGACTCCCCCCAGGGGCGGCTTGCCCCTGTCGGGTTAATTTTGTTCTCCTTGGTTAGTCGATTTCGTTGGAGTCGGTTATTAATGCGGAACCGGCAATGTAGTCTCCTGGCCCACCACCAGCCATTTCAAGCAGAACGGTAGCTATTGGATTGATAAAATGGCGTTTGAGTTTGCCGTTTTCATCAATCCACATTATGCGGCCATCGTGCAATTGAATAATCTGCACACAGGAGCATTCCAGAAGATCATACATTTCTTCCAGCGTAAATATCTCATTTTTCGGGGTAACAGATAGCTGTTCCCCATCGGGTTTGATTAATGTAGCCATTTGGGCCTCCCTCACTGACGCATCCGTATCCAACAGAGAAGAATCTTGTGCGCTTCACGAGAAGCACAGTCAAATTCATCCTGCAGGTACGGAGCCGCCGCCATCATATTAACAGCATTAGTTTTCTGCAGGTTATCAAGGAACACTATATGCTTCCTGGTCAGAGGTTCGGGCTTATGGGGTTTATTCTTGGACTTCATTTTTTCTTATCTCCTGTACAAGTTATCGTTCAACTTTCCATTATCGGCAAAAGAATAAACCTCATCGCCAACCACCAGGTGATCCAATACCCGGACATCAATAACCTGCAGAATATTTTTAAGCGTATCCGTTAACTCAATATCCTGTCTGCTTGGTTGTGTATCGCCGGAAGGATGGTTATGGGCAAAGATGATGGCCGCTGCGTTGAATTGCAAAGCCTTTTTGACCACTTCCCTGGGATGGACAGTTGCCCTGTTGATTGAACCTCGAAACATCTCCTTAAACGCCAGTACCCGGTGGGTGGAATCCAGAAACAAACAGGCAAATACCTCGTGCTGTTTATTTCGGAGCCTATAGCCAATAGCGGATTGGGCATCATAGGAAGATAATATCAGGGTTTCAGATCGTAGTCGGCCATCACAAAGCCTATTGGCCTCACGCATGACCGTTCTTGCCGGAGCGGGACGATAAACACCCGTTGGCTCTTTAATATAAAGCATTGATTCCTCCTTTGATCAGGGAACCAATGCCCCGGCAGGGGATAGGTTCCCCTGGGGATGAGTTAAAAAAGAAACTAAAAGTTATGCCGCTTTTCGTTTCCGTACTTCCGCCAGCACAAAACAGTTGGACTGCTTTGGCCGGTAGATACGGATAGGTTTTTCGTTGATTTCACCACAGCCTTTTTTGTCATACCAGCCGACCTTTCGCCCGGACCAGTATACGCCACCATCTTTAAGTTCAAAGCGGTTGCGATTGACATAGACAACTGCGCCGTCATTGCGGACATACACCTTGCCCCGCACAATATATTCGTGCGTGACCGTGGTGGTTCCGTTGGCGGTTGTGGTGGTTGTGGTGGTCTTGATCGTTGTGGTAGTCTGGACGTTTGGATCGTCTTCGTCCAGATCCTGGTCGGCAACCAGTTCACACTGTTTATACCGATTCCAGGAATCATTCATATTCCCGACAGATTTCTTGCCGGTCAATGCCTTGGCAAGTTCATACATCATGGAGTTATCAGATTCCGATAACGCTGCCAGTCCCTGATCGGACAATTCACCTTCAACAGCCAAGGATGTTTCCATCTTTTGGGCCATGAGTGAAAGAGCCTTTTCCTGCATGGAGTTGGCGTATGCCATGTAGAACACCCGTACCGGCAAATCCTGACCAATACGCCATGATCGACGACTGGCCTGCCGCAGGGTGAAGACGGAATATCCGCACTGAAAAAAAATAATGGTGGGAAAATCCAGCAAATCCAGCCCGGTTTTCACCAAGTTGGGATTAGACAACAGGCAGTCATACTCACCTGTATCAATCTTGGTCTTTAACCATTCTTCCCGGTTTTCCGGCTTTACAGCTTGACTTCGCAGGATAAGAGGAGAAAAACCATTTTCGCTGAGTTTTTGTTCTAATGTCGGTAAGAGATCCCGTGTACCGGTATGCTCCAGAAAGACAGCAACCTTGCGCCCCTGTTTTTTCTCTGCCGCAAGAATCTCCAGCAGACGTTCTTCCTTGGGGAGCAGGTCAATATTAAGAGCCATGGCACTGCCGACAACTTCCTCTATACCGTTTTTTTCGAGTGTGATCTGTTCGGGGGCGCGGCAGCCATCAGGATATGCCAGCAGTGACTGGAGCATCTTACCCAATAGCCGCATGTCGCCACGAGCCAGGGCCTGCTGAGTTGCCGTCATCAAGTCTTCCGATAACTGGTCATACTCTTCTTCCTGTTCTTCGTTCATGGCCACCGGAACAATAATTTCCTCGTATTCCGGCAGGGCCTCGCTGATATCGGCCAGTCGGACAAATACCGACCGCTCTAGGAGCAGATCCGGTAAAAGCAGCGGTGAAATACCCGGGGACTCTTTAACCCTCGATCTGCCGATCTTACGACCAAGACTGGCAATATTCAGACTGACAGCGGTATCTTTGCTGTCATAGGTGCGTTGCACAACGCCGTAGCGTTCGGCAAACTGCAGGGTTCGGCCATATTCAAAGCCTGCCGCCTTCATTAGCCGGGGGAACATTCTCCAGAGCGGATAAAATAAATCGCGCCCGTATCCCCCCATGAGGGTTCCAGTCAATGCCAGTACCTTTCTGGACCGGGCAATCAAGCAACTCATTGCCTGACCCTGGGCAGTGCCGCCGCCTTTGAGCTCATGCACCTCGTCAAGAATGAGGAGATCAAAGAAGTTTTTCGGAAAAAACCGCTTGATGAACTCGGCCTTGGCATAACGACGGACTTTATTCCTGTCTGCCGACCACATCTTGGCCCCGCAATGTTCACAGACCGGAGCCTTGTCGGTTTCAGAGCATTCGACCGCTCTTCCGCATTCAGGACAACATTCAGCGCCACGGCGAATAACAAGCTGCCGCTTGCGCTGGAAATGAAGTTTTGCCCGTTCCTTGCCGATAACCCATATCTCCGTACCGATTGGCCGGATCAAATGGAGTTTGTGGGCTAGAAGCTGCTCCATGCTTTTGTCATTCAGGTTAAAGCAGGTACAGCCGGGGATAGTCTCCTCAGCTTCCCGTATCCATTTCTGCACCAGATGACCTGGGCATTGGATCAGGATTCTTTTAGCTGGCTTTGGAATAAGATGAGTAACTGCAAGTCCCATGAAGGTCTTTCCCGTCCCCATTTCTCCGACCAGAAAGGCAGCCTTCTGATCTTCCTTGTAAAAAGAGCGGGCCACCGGCAGAATCCCTCGCCGGGTCTGTGATTCAAATGGCGGACGGATAAGTTGTTTCAGTTTTTCTCTGGTCGCTTGGTCCCAATCATCTTCGTCTTTTGGCGAATAGACCGGGTTCATATTCCTGATGACCTGGGATTTTAAAATCTCTCCCCATTCACCAAGAAAATCAGCC
>DRLX01000541.1 GCA_011322715.1 Desulfobulbaceae bacterium | reverse complement strand
AGCATCTGGGCCGCCATCTCCCAGTTGCCGAGGTGGGACATGAGCAGGATCGCCCCGGAAGGGGAACGTGCCAGCAGTTCCTCGCCCTCGCTGGTTAACCGCGGCACTCTGCCCCGGCTGGTCAGGAACCGGTCCGCATGGATGGTGGTAAAGCTCTGGAACTGGTTGAAGACGCACCACAGGTGGTAGAGGCGACTTCGCTGTGGATAGAGAGCGCCATACAGGCGCAGGCTTTCCCTTCTCCGGCCCGGACAACAGAAGTAGGTAAAGGCAATGATGCGGGCGACCAAAATAAACAGGGGGGAGCCCAGCAGGCGGCCACTGGTATGCAATACCTGATACCAGAAACCCTTCATGGCCTGAAACTCCTGAGAACCCGCCAAAAAATCAACCGGGAAAAGGTGGCAGAGTTACGCATGAAATCGACCCAGGGGTGGAAATGGCTGATCCTCTCCCCCTTTTCCTGGTAGATGACCCCTATTTCCACCTCTTTGATGGCCAAACCCTGCAGCCGGGCCAGGACCAGCACCTCGACCTCGTACTGGTACCTGCGGGCCCGGACGTCAAGGCGCAGGGTTTCGGGCAGGGGATAGAGCCGGAATCCGGATTGGGAATCCCGGAGCACCGGGCCGCCCGCCATCCGTACCCAGAAGTTGGAAAATCCCCGCCCGAACCGGCTGGTCCAGGGCACATTGACACCACTCATGTCCCTGCGCACGCCGACCACCAGGCAGCGGTTTTTTTCTTTTTCTGCAACAGCCAGCAGGGCCGGGGCATCATCGGGATTATGCTGGCCGTCACCGTCGATGGTCAGGCCATAGTCACAGCCCGATTTTCGGGCCTTGGCAAAGCCGGTGAGCAGGGCCGCGCCCTTGCCCTGGTTGGTTTTGTGCCGGCACACCGTAATGTTGTCAATTGCTGCCAGCTGCTGCCCGGTGTTATCGGTGCTGCCGTCATCGACAACGATAACCGGCAGCTCCAGGGCAAGGCACTTGCGTACGACCCGGGAGATTGTATCCTGATGGTTATAGACGGGGATGATGACGGCTGCTTTCATGGTATTCAGGCGGGATAGCCCCAGGCCATGCCCCAGGTGCCGGGACCCATGTGAACACCGGAGGTCAGGGAGAGCGGGACAATGAGTATTTCAGCCGTGGGTTGCAGCCGTTGCACCAGGGGCAGCACGGTTTTTTCAAGCCAGGCCCGATTATCGGAATACTCCAGCAGAAGCACCAGGTTTTGCGGCTCAAGCCGCTGCAGCCGCTGCCGGAGAAAGGCAAGCTGACCCGCCCGGTTGCGCACCACCCCGCATTTGCGGACCCCTGCGGCTTCCGGGCTGATGATCGGTTTTACATTGAGAAGATCGCCGAAAAATCCACCGGCCCTGGAGATGCGACCGCTCCGGGCCAGGTATTTCAGCTCATCAAGAAAGACCAGCTCCCCGCATGTTTGCATGAGCTGTTGGACAGCGGCAAGGATTTGTCCGCTTTCGGCTGCCCTGCGCGCGTACCGGGCCGTCAGCAGGCCGATGATCCCCAACCGTCCGGATGCGGCCCCGGTATCCACAATCAGAAAGCGGTCGTCCGGGTCATGCTGTTTTTTCCAGGCCTTGGCGGCGGCAAAATTTCCGGTATAGGCGGAGCCGACGCAGAGATAGAGCGTTGTTGCAGGTCCTGAAACCGGAGCGGTAAAAAATGGATGCCGTTTTTCCAGGGGCGTCCGGGCGGTCCCCACCCGGATGCCGCTCCGGAGCAGGGAGTATATTTCATCACCATTGCAGTCGGTTTCCAGCATGGCACGCTCGCCAACAACAATGGAGTTAGCCATAAGCGAGATACCGTTTTCCGCGGCAAGCTGGGGCGACAACGACCCGGCCGCATCCAGCAGCAGGCAGATGGGGCCGTCCTGGGGCAGGAGCGCGATCTTTTCATCCGACCAGTTGACGATTTCCCCAAGGGCGGCGAGACGGCGGCGCAACCGGGCCGGTTCATCGGTGTGGATATGGATTTTCAGACGGTTGTCATCGGCGGCAGCCACCAGGCTTTCTCCCAGCTCCGAGAGCTCATCGATATCAGGGGCCGAGGCCCGGCTGGTGTCGAGGATGGCATCCACGCAATACAGACCGTTGGTCGATGGTTGAAAACTGTTTTTGATGGCAAGTTGTCCGGCAAAAACCTGGTCGATGGGAGGCGGTTGCCATGGCGTTTTTTCAAGATGCTGCAAAAAGGCGGTAAAAAAGATGTACATGGCCAGGGCCCCGGCATCGACCACCTGGGCCTTGCGCAGCAGGGGCAGCAGTTGCGGCCCGCTCAGCACCGCCTGCCGGAGCTGTTGTTCAAGCATCTCCATGTCCGCGCCCTGTTCCAACCCTTCAGCCAGGGCGGAAAACAGACTCAGCATGGTCCCCGGCTGCGGGTCGGCCACGGCCCGGTTTGCATGCTCGCTGCCTTTGGCCGCGGCCAGGGCCAGTTGCTCCCGGTCGGCAAGGACAAGGCAGCGGAAAAAGGCGGCGGCAATATTGCCGGAGTTGCCGGTGGCCGAGAGCAGCAGTTCCCGGGCGACCGATTCTCCAGTTCCTTGGCACAGTGGCGCCAGGCTGACCCGGAGATTGGCGCCGGTATCGCCGTCGGCCACCGGGAAAACATTGATGCGGTCGATCAGTTCCGACTGTTCAACCAGGGCGGCGTAGGCCCGGGCAAGGGCTGCGCTCAGTTGCATGGGGACAACAGACCAATGGCCGCCTGCCGGTCATATTTGCCGTTTTCCCTGACCGGGATGCGGTCAACGATTTTCAGGATTTTGGGCACGGCCTGGGGGGGCAGGTCGTCGCGCAGACGCTGGTACAGGGCAGCCGGGACAATATCTCTGCCCTGGACAAGGCCGCCGATGCGATGGCCGCGGCCGCCTGCCTCGGGCAGGGCTACCAGCAGACAGTCGCTCACCTCGGGCTGCCGGAGAATCAGGGCCCGGATTTCATCCAGATCAACCCGCTTTCCCCCCACCTTGGTGATATTGTCGCTGCGGCCGGTGAAGACAAAGCGGTTGTCCGGGCAGGGCTTAACCCGGTCAGCGGTCAGGAAAAATCCTTCCTCATCCACCGGGAGATCAGGGGAGATAAAGGGGGAGCGGACCGCCAGTCGGCCATGGCGCACCCTGTGGTCGACGATAGGAAAGACGGTAAAATGTTCCTGCTGCCCAAAACGGTTGCGCTCGCCGATGCCGCCGGTCTCGGTGGAGCCGAATACCTCGGTGATGCCCAGGCGGTTATGGGTGGAAAAGGCGCTGTTTTCCCGCTCGCCCAGCATGCCTGCCGAGGAAAAGGCAAGACGGAGGGAGTCTCCGGGCAGGGGCTGATGCATCAGGCCGCGGTAATGGGCCGGGACAGCCACCAGGATGGTGGGCCGGCATGCCCGGACGGTCTCGGCAATTTCAGCGGGAAAGGAAGGGGTCCGGTCAATGACCGAGGCCCCTGAGACCAGGGGCAGGAGCACGGAAAAGAGCAGGCCGTAGATGTGATGGGGCGGTACCGTGGCCAGGATGCGGTCATCAGCGGTGATCCTGTAATGGCGGCTGAGAAACAGGGCCTCGCCAAAGAGATTGGCGCTGGTCTTGCTCCAGAGCTGGGGGGAACCGGTGGTGCCGCCGGTAAAGATGCGCATTAGTTCCCTGTGCGGATCGCAGGTGGTCGGCAGAGGCGGAATTTTTTCTTCGCAGATGGCGACGGACAATGCGGAGACACCGGGCAGGGCAAGGCCTGGATCATCGGTGATCATCCGGGTAAAAGGGACGGATTGGCGCAACTGGTCAAGGGCACGCCTGGTTGTGGCATAGGGCAGAAGCAGGGGCGGCCCGCCGGCCAGGGATGCCAGCAGGGACGCGGCCATGAGCGGCTTTTGTCCGGCGGCCAGGCAGACCGGTCCGGCCGGCCCTTGCCGCAGGTCCCGGAAAAGCTGTGCCGCCAGTGCATGCACCTCGCCATGGCTAAGCCCGTCGTGGAGAAAAGGATTGTCTGCAAGGGCCCGATCTGCAAGCATAGCCCCGATCTGTTCCGTGGTTATTGTCATGGCCTGATTGTCCGTCCAAAGGCCTGGCCTGCCATTTGCCGGTCCCTTGGCTGGTAGGTTTGGTCTTCCATTTCCCTGCGCACGACCCGCTGAAAGAGTTT
>DRLX01000540.1 GCA_011322715.1 Desulfobulbaceae bacterium | reverse complement strand
GAATGTGTAGCAGTCCTGGAAAAAAATTGACATCGCCCTTTGTTCGCACTACGTATAAATAATTCAGCTCCCTGGAAATTTCTCCTGGTAAAGATGAGTGGAACAACCAGGTAACTGAGAGAACAATTTATTAATCAAGCGCCGATACGGCGAGAATAGAGGAAAGATAAATGACGACCGCAACCAAGGGTCGCTTTTCAGCAGACGGATTGCCTGTTTTAATCGGCAGTGTACCTCTGACCGATCATAAAGAGGCCTTGGATTGGATTTTTTCGACAACTCCGGAAATTCCTCTCTGGCCGCAGCTTCCCCATAATCCGCTTGAACGGATGATGCCCCAGTTTGCCGAGGGGATCCCCTGCATTATTGAGGAAAATATATGTGATCCGGAAGGGCGCATCCTTTTTGATATAACCCATGCCGGATTTGAGGAGGAAATGCTTGCCTTTTACGAGGAATACCTCGTGGCCATGGAAGACCCCGCCGTGCTTGCCTCCTCCCGTTTTCAGGTGAGCAGGGAACGGGCCACCGGTCTGTATCTTTTTCTTGAGTCCTTGGCAGAGCATGCCGATAAACTCAAGGCTGTCAAGGGCCAGGTGACCGGCCCCTTCACCATGTTGACAGGGATCAAGGACCGGGAGGGCAGGGCCGGATATTTTGATGACACCATTCGTGACATGGTCATCAAGGGGATCAGCATGAAGGCCGCCTGGCAGACCCGGATGCTTGCGGACCGGCTGGATGAACCGGTCGGGGATGCGACCAAACCCGTACTGATGTTCATCGACGAACCGGCATTGGCCGGGCTGGGGTCATCGGCCTTTATCGGGGTCACCGATGAGGAAATTCGAACCATGATCGATGAGGTTGCCGAGGCCGTTCATGGTGCCGGCGGTCTTGTCGGTATCCATGTCTGTGCCAACACCAACTGGTCTGTTCTTCTTGGTTCCACCATCGACATCATCAGTTTTGATGCCTTTGGCTTTTTTGATAAGATGGCCGCCCTCAAACCCGAGGTCGGGAATTTCTTCAGCCGTGGCGGCATACTGGCCTGGGGCGGTGTGCCGACATCCCGGGAAGAAGAGATCAATGCTCAGTCCACAGATTCCCTAAGCGAGCTGTTTGTCCGGCAGATGCAGTCCTTTGTCACTCCGGACATGGATATGAAATCTTTGCTCAGGCAAACCCTGATTACCCCGAGTTGCGGGACCGGGTCTCTTCCTCTGCAGGCCGCAGAAAAGGTGCTTTCGCTCACCAGGTCAACGGCCGACAGCCTGCGGGCGCAATACCTCTGAGAGGACCATTGTCGGTGATCATTTTTTCCTTTTTTAACCTCTTTCATAACACGTGTTATTTCAATGAATAATGAAAACAGCCTTATAAAAGCACGCCGCGACAAAGCCAATATTCTGGCCGAATCCGGCGTGAATTTGTTCAGTAATACTTTTACCTCTCCTCAACCGATCAAGGATATCCTGCCCCTTGGCGAGGCCCTGGCACCGGAGTCCCATGAACAGGACGGGGGAACCTATCGTGTGGCCGGGCGCATAATGTCCATGCGCAAGTTCGGCAAAGCGGCCTTTTTTCATATCCAGGATGAAAGCGGCCGCATTCAGATCTATGCACGACGTGATTTGCTCGGAGATGATGCCTTTGCCCTGTTTAAAAAATGGGACGTGGGTGATATTGTCGGTATTGAAGGCAAACTGTTTAAAACCAAGACCGGAGAGCTCTCAATCGAGGCGGCTTCGTTGCAGATGATCACCAAGTCCCTGCGACCATTGCCGGAGAAATTTCATGGGCTTACCGATATCGAAACCCGTTATCGCCGGCGTTATGTTGATCTGGTCGTCAATCCGGAAGTGCGGGATACCTTTCGCAAACGGGTGGAGATTATTCGCCTTATCCGTGAATTTTTTACCAATCGCGGTTTTCTGGAAGTGGAAACTCCCATGATGCAGCCGGTACCGGGGGGCGCCACGGCCAAGCCGTTCAAGACCCACCATAATGCCCTGGACATGGATCTTTATTTGCGTATTGCTCCGGAGCTATATCTCAAGCGTCTCTTGGTCGGCGGCTTTGAACGGGTTTTTGAGATTAATCGTAATTTTCGCAACGAGGGGCTGTCCACCCGTCATAATCCCGAATTTACCATGCTGGAATTTTATCAGGCCTATGCCACCTACCATGACCTGATGGATATGACCGAAGAACTGATTTCCTGGCTGGCCTACGAGGTCACCGGTTCCATGGAGATAACATACCAGGGCGTTGCGGTTGACCTGTCACCGCCCTGGCAACGCTATACCATGGATGAGGCCCTTGTAAATGTGGCAGGGATTGATCCGGATATTTTGACCGACGAGACTAGAGTAAAGACCCTTGCCGAGGATAAGGGTATTGTCCTCCAGCCGGGCGCAGGCATCGGCAAGGCCAAGACGGAACTCTTTGAATTGCTGGTTGAGGAAAAACTGATCAATCCGACGTTTATCACCTCCTATCCCACCGAGGTCTCTCCTCTGGCCAGGCGCAATGAACAGGACCCCTCGGTGACCGATCGTTTCGAGCTTTTTGTCACCGGTCGGGAAATCGCCAATGCCTTTTCCGAGCTCAATGATCCGACGGATCAGTATGAGCGCTTTGCCCGCCAGATCGAGGAGCGTGGTGATGACGAGGAAATTCATCCGGAACTTGATTCTGATTATGTCCGCGCATTGGAATATGGAATGCCGGCGGCCGCCGGTGAAGGCATCGGCATCGACCGTCTTGTCATGCTGCTGACGGACTCTCCTTCCATTCGTGATGTGATTCTTTTTCCCCATTTAAAGCCGGAAACAGGCGGAACCGGGAAAAAGAAGAAGAAAAAAAAGAAATGAAAAAGATGGCTTGCAGGAGTTGTATTGTGCAAATTGTTTGTTCATTATTGGTATTTTTTTTCCTCTGCCCGACTATTCTTTCGGCGGCCGAGGTAAACAGGGAACAGTGTGCCTCGACAATCAATATGTACTGCACACGCTGTCACACCACCGCGCGTATCTGTGAGGGCCTGGAGAAAAATGACAGTGACGCCTGGAAAATGATTCTAAAAAAAATGTCTGAAAATGATGAGGACATTGACGCAGGCGTCCGCACAGTCGTTCATGGTTGCCTGACATCCTTACCATCGGTTACAACCATTGTCTGCACACAATAAGAGTTCTTTCTCTTCCGGTTTTGACAATAATGACACATTATTGGTGTCCCTGCCGGCCAGGTATCTCTCATGACCTTTGAATGGTTTGTCAGCCTTCGCTACCTCCGGGCAAAGCGCAAGCAGAAATTTATCTCCCTTATCTCCATAATATCGGTTCTCGGTGTTGCCGTCGGTGTTATGGCGCTCATTGTCGTTCTGTCCGTGTATACCGGATTTACGGAAGGGTTGCGTGATCAGATAATCGGCATCAATGCCCATGTCATGGTGCAGCGTTTTTCCGGTTCCATCGGCAAACCGAAGGTCGCCATCAAAAAAATTGCGTCGGTTCCAGGTGTTGCCGCCGCCACGCCGGTTATCTACGGACAGGCGCTGGTCAGCTCCGGAGCCGCTTCTACCGGGGTAAGTCTGCGCGGTGTCGATCCGGCGACTGCAGGCCGGGTCATTGGTCTGGAAAAAAAGATGAAAGACGGCAGCTTCCGGGATATACTTCCCTCCGATGGGCTGCCTGCCGCTATCCTTGGCATTGAGCTGGCAAGACAGTTACGGGTGAGCAGGGGAGGCAAGATTAGATTTATTTCTCCCAACGGGCCTCTTTCCCCCATGGGTGTCCTGCCCAGGGTCCTGACCTGCCGGGTGGCCGGTATATTTGAAACCGGTATGTTTGAATATGATTCCGGCATGGCCTTTGTTAATTTGAAGACAGCCCGAACCCTGACCGGGTTGTCCCATGGTGTTCATGGTATTGAGGTCCGGGTGAAAAATATCGATGACGCAGACAGGGTAGCGCGTGCCATCGGTGAACGGCTGGGATCGGAATACTCGGTACGTGACTGGATGCAGATCAACAAGAACCTGTTTGCGGCTTTGAAGTTGGAAAAGGTGGGAATCTTCATAGCCCTTGATCTTATTATTCTTGTGGCGGCACTTAACATCATCAGCGCTCTTGTCATGGTAGTTATGGAAAAAAAGCGAGACATCGCTATCTTGAAATCAATGGGCGCAACCAGCCGTTCTATTGTCCGCATCTTTTTTTATCAGGGCATGATCATCGGAATGCTCGGTACGGTGTTAGGTGTGTTAAGCGGGCTGGGTCTATGTGGACTATTGCAGCATTATCCTATCATCGAGCTTCCCAGAAATGTGTATCCCATGTCCACCATGCCCATCAAGGTGGTGCCGATTGATGTTGCGGTCATTGCAGTTTCCGCAGTTTTCATAACCTTGGTTGCCACACTGTACCCATCCTGGCAGGCATCCAGAGTTCGCCCGGCCGAGGCCTTGAGCTATGAGTGATATTCTCCTGCAGGCAACAGGATT
>DRLX01000539.1 GCA_011322715.1 Desulfobulbaceae bacterium | reverse complement strand
TTCTCGTTGCCGAGCTTTATGAGCAACAGAAAACAATTTTTGCCGTTCGGGACGTGACACAGATAACCGGGCTGGACAGCAATTCGGCCCGGACGCTGACAACACGCCTCGTTTCCAAAGGTTTAGCAACCCGGATAAAACCCGGATTGTTTATTCTGGTACCATCCGAACTGGGCCACGAGAGGGAATACCTGGGCAATCCGTATATGGTGGCTGCTGAAATTGCCGGTGGAAAAAACTATTTTATATCTCATTCTTCAGCCATGGAGATCCACCAGATGGTCACCCAGCCCCAGCTTGTGGTCTATACGACATGCACTAAGCGAATACGTCCAGTATCTGTACTGGGAACCGAATTTCGTTTTGTCCACTGTAAGCCGAAATATTTTTTCGGTACAATGCATCACTGGGTGACCAAAAGCCGTAAAGTCGAAATCAGTGACTTGGAAAGAACCGTAATTGATGGCCTCAGGCAGTCTGAACACTGCGGTGGCTTTAGTGAAGTCGCCAAAGGATACTGGATGCGACATCAGGATATGGATATTAAAAAACTGGTCGAATACGCATTGATGCTGGACATCGGCGCTGTTTACCGCAGGCTCGGTTACTTGCTCGAACTCTTCGAAACAAAGGAGACCGATCAGGTGGATTTGCTACGCAAAAAGCTCACATCCACTTATATGCTTCTTGATCCGGCAATGCCGCCTGAGGGAAAATTTATTGCCCGCTGGCGATTGCGGCTTAATGTAAGTCCGGAAGAAATCAAGAGTATCATAAGGACCTGAAATTTCGAGGAGGTCTATCGAGCTGTGAAACGAGCCTTTCGTGGTGCCGGTTTGCTGGATACATAGGTGTTGCTATTGAGTCATCTTCCATGGCTGCCTGCCCTTCTCAAGAATTGATGCCGGATCAAAGGCAGAACCCTTCTGGAAATCATACATCAGGAAAGTATCCCCCTGGGTGTTCCCCTGCAGGTAGCGAATAGCCCGGTAGAGTTTTCTTTCCAGCTCGGATAAGGCAATAACTCCGCTGGTCACGGTCATGTATTTTTCCTGCCCTTTCTTGATGAGGAGCAGGGTCGGGGTGATGGTGATATTGAAACGGGCGGCGGCATTGATATTCCGGCTGATGTCAACGGTCTTGATCTCCCAGCCGTATTTATCCTTGAAATAGGCCAGAATCCCGGCCTGTTTTGCGCAAAACCCGCAGCCGGGACTGACGAAAAAAAGCAGGGCATGATCATTACCGGCCCGGCTGATGGTCTGAAAAATTTCATTTTGCTGCATTCGTACCCTGGCAGTGATTCCCGGGCCTGCCGTCGGATACACATAGTTCACATTGAAAAGCTCGCTGTGTTTCTGGGTGACGTACATGGTGGCGTTGGTATAGGCCAGGGCCTTGCGCCGGGCAATGTCCTGCATGGTGAGGTATTCCATGATGTTTTGTTCGGTTGGGGTCTGGACTGCTTTTTTCTGCAGGACATTGAGCAGTTCCTGAAAATCGTCTGGGTACATGTTCCACAACTGATCAATGGAATAATTGTCCAGGGATGGGAGTTTGCGGGGAGGTTTTTCAACGGGCTTCGGTTTGGTCTCCGACTCGTCCTGTACAAGTGGCGGATCCTCGTACCAGAACCAGCCATGCCTGGTATCATCGTAAAATCTGTTCTCCAGGCCGGCAGCAGATGCATTGGCGACAATCATCAGCAGACAGCCAAGCCACAGCATGTACAGGCTACCAGATCGGCAGGGCCTTATAGAGAATCTCGTCTGCATGGACAAAACCAAAATATCTGGAATCAAAACTGCGGGGGTTTGTCCCCACCATGAAATAGCTGTTGTCCGGCACCAGTCCGGTAAATTCAAAGACCGGCAGAGAGCGGCCTTTGCTGTCGGCCTCCAATGCTTTCCCCAACGCTTTTTTGCCACAGAAAAATATTCTATCAGTATCGACTGCCAGCATATCACCAGGACCGCAACCAACCTTTTTCACCAGACGGTCATTTTCCTTATCCAGCCCTTTACGGACAAAGCTCGTGCCATTATGTCTGAACACAAGATAATCGCCGGTATTGATGGAACCTATCGCCCTGGTGAGGAAAAAGATCCGTCGATCCAGAGAGGGGCTGGTGGAAATGATGAGCCGCCCCGGCAGCCAGGCACCAGCAAGAAGTGCTGCCAGCACAACAATGGCCAGCGTCTTTTCCCGGTTGTTCAGCTTCCATGACAGTTTTTTCTTTTTACTCTTTGATCCGGATCTCTTCCCCATTCCTCAGCACCACATCTCTCAAAATTATGACGTGATTACGATGGCAGGCAGCCTCATCGTTTAAAATCTGTTCCACGGTATCCAGCTTCCCCTTCCACTGCTCCGTGGTGATCTCTCCGGCGGTCAGAAGTGCTTTCTGGGTGCGCAGGTATCCCTTCAGATCCAGGACTTTGATCTTTTGGGCAAACAACCTGTCATAGCCGGCCAAAGCCACAACGGCCATGATCAAGGCAATGACAATTACCTCAAGATAGCCGGGTCCGCTGGTTGCTGATTTGTCGGATTCAGACTGGGTGTTCACAGGGTTCCTC
>DRLX01000538.1 GCA_011322715.1 Desulfobulbaceae bacterium | reverse complement strand
CGGTTCATGGGTTTTTCCCTGTAGTAGTGATCGGGGGAACCTTGCCTTCATCCGGCAACCAACCGCTGCGGCCGGTCCGTTATCACGCCGACACCGGATCGGAGAAGTTCTCCCGCCCGATTCCTGTCATTGACCGTCCAGCAGTTCACCCGAATACCGGCTCCCTGCACATGGTGAATAATTTCCTTTGTGCAGAGTTTTTCATGGGGATGATACGCGCAGGCGGGAAAACTTTTAAGATAGGGAAGCAGATCAGGATGATGCTGTTTTTCCGCCGGCACGGCTATGGATACGCGCGGATTAAGGGCCACGGCCCGCCGCAGATACTCCTCACGAAACGAGGAGAGTAGAACCAGATCCATGGTCTGAGTAGCAGTGAGTACGTCCACCACCAGGTCAACTATTTCCGTCTTTCCCGGCGAATCGCCACGGTCTTTTATTTCCAAATTAACAGGATATGAATTCTTCCGGGAAAAATTCAACAAATCGACCAGCCGGGGGATTTTCTGCCTGCGTATGGTGTCGTACTCTTCTTTTGGTACCTCGCCGCTTTCAACGGTGCCGAAAGGGTCATCACGAAGAAACCAGGAACCGCAATCAAGCTGCTCAAGTTGCGCCGCTGTAAACAACCCGGTCCGCCAAGGTCGCATGGCTTGGAATTCAGGCCGATCAGCGACATCCGTTGTCCGGGCAAGGGTGTTATCATGGAAGATGACAAGCTCACCATCCTTGCTCATCCGGACATCGGTTTCCAGGCAATGGGCGCCACACTCCATGGCCTTAACCATGGACAGAAGAGTGTTTTCCGGGGCGATGGAACGGGCTCCGCGATGGCCGCAGATAAAACCGCCGATCGGGAGATGATCAAAAAACACCCGTAACCCCTCGCATGACAGCTTTCAGTGGACTGATTTTATTGACATTTACTGGCTGGTGCTCTCTTTAGGTGTGAAAATATTTACATCGTAAAATTGAGGACAAAACGCGAGCTGAATTGAAGTGTTGTTTCCCTGGTCTAATAAGTAGATTACAGAAAAAATCGATTGCTCAACGCCGTGTCTACTTTGCTGCCTTTAAACGGGCAAGGATATGCTCATCCCGGTCACGGAGTTCCAGAATACCATCCTGCAACCGATAGGCCTCGGTTTTTCGCATGGCCTCAAGAAAGGCATCTTCCAGGGAAAGGCCCTTCATACAGGCCATGCGGGTTGCCGCCATCTTGTTAAAGACAAATATTTCTCCCTTGATGAGATAGGTACCGAAAAACCGGTTACAGCCGGAAAAACCATGCATCCTGTTTCCCTTGATATCAAGAATAACATAGGGTTCCTCCTGGCCGTCGGCCAGGGTGACGGGCTTACCGTTTATCTCCAGCAATTTCCAGGTGGTGTTAAATAAACTCAGGCGTCGATGATCTCCCCGGCAATCCTGGCCCGGAAAAATATTGAGAAACCTGGTAACAACGAGTTTCTCTGTTCCATTTTCTCCTTCATCGTTCGTGGCCGGACCCTGTTGAAGACTCCCCTCCAGCAGAACCAGCAACGGTTCCCCCTGACCATGGGGCGTATTGTTATAGGCGTTGGCAAGCTCTCTATAGGCTTTTTCCGTGTTCACGGGAAAGCGTATGCCGGTTGTACATTCGGTAAACAACCCTTTATCACCGTGGGCGCTGTACATACCTCGCATGCGAACGGAATCGGGAAAAGGGTCCGGAGTAGGGTTCCTGTGCAGTTCATAATTCTGCTTTGCCGTTAATTTTTTGCCTTCAATATCCAGGAGGCGCAGAGTATCGCGATCAACCAGTTGCAGAGTTTTAAGCGAACCTCTCTTGTTGCCAAGCACGATAAGCTTCTCGGTCCGGTCATACTTCCAGCGTCCTATTTCCGCCACGCTGTCCCATGTCTTTCCCTTGACGGTGGTTTTTCGAAGTTGATAGAGACCGTTTTTTTTGACATTAAGGACAATATCAATCCCGTCGCAATCCGGGCAGGGAATGCGGCCGATATAGGTGGAGGGAAGGGGTATTGGATCCACCGATTTATCGACGGATTGCGTTATTTTCGGCTGGGGGCCGGTGCAACCGGAAAGGGCAAACAGAACAACAAGGAAAAACAGGGAAAAAGATTTCATGATCTCACCTGAACATGGGAAATAATCGTTGATTGCCGGAAGGATGCCGCCGTCTGAAATAGAACGGAAAACAAGGGATCAGGATCAGGAGAGGGTTTCGTCCAACTCCTCCTTAAGGTCCCGTCCAAAGAGTTCCCGCACAGCCTGCATGCAATCCTTGTCCTCATACAATACCTGGTATGTCTGTTCCAGGATGGGCATTTCAACACCAAGGGAGGCGGCAAGATTATAACAGGATTTGGTCGTTTTCACACCTTCGGCCACCATGGTCATTTCGGAAAGGGCTGTTGCGAGCTTTTTTCCCTTACCGAGTTTAAGACCTACAGTGCGGTTACGGCTGAGATTGCCGGTGCAGGTCAACACCAGATCACCCATTCCGCCAAGACCGGAAAAAGTGAAGGGGAGGGCACCCATGGCAACTCCCATCCTGGTTATTTCGGCCAGACCACGGGTAATAAGAGCGGCCCTGGTATTAAGGCCGAATCCAAGACCGTCGCTGATACCGGCGGCAATGGCAATAACGTTTTTCATGGCCCCGGAAATCTCAAGACCGATCACATCGGTGCTGGTATAGGCGCGGAAATAATCGGTGGCAAAGAGATACTGCACGGCACGGGCATCCTCAATGTCGGCAAAGGCGACAGTTACCGCTGTGGGTTGATGGTCGGCCACCTCTTTGGCAAAACTTGGTCCGGAAAGAACGCCGAAAGAAAAACCTTCAGCACGGGGACCGGCCTCCTGAATCATCAATTCGGTCATGGTTTGGCGGGTGCCTATTTCTATGCCCTTGACGGCGGAAACAAGCCGAACACCGTTCTGGAGATAGGGAAGGAGACTGCAGAACGCCTGCCGATACCCATGGGAGGGGACGACCATAATCACACAGTCGGCATCGCGGACCGCCCTTTCCAGGTCATTTTCCAGGTTCAGGTTTTCCGACAGGGGAAATCCGGGCAAATAGCGGGAATTTTCACCTTCATGTTGTATTTGCGAAATATGTTCCGGTCGATGGCCCCAGAGCCATACATTTTCACCCTTTTCGGCAAGCAGTTCGGCAAGAGCCGTTCCCCAGCTTCCGGCCCCGATAACCGCCGTTTTATTCATCGCCTTTTTCTTCACCTCCGATCTCTTCATCTTCACTCACCTCTTCACGGGCCAGCATGGACAGACCGACGACTTTTTCTCCATCGGCCAGGTTAATCAGGCGCACACCCTGGGTGTTCCGACCGATAATCCGTACCGTGTCCATGGGCATACGGATTACCTTGCCGGAATTGGTTATCAGCATAACCTGATCCTCATCCACCACCTGCAAAGCACCGACAACCAAACCGTTACGCTCGCTGGTTTTGATGGCAAACACACCCTTACCGCCGCGTCGTTGCAGTTTATACTCACTGACGGCCGTTCTCTTGCCGTAACCGTTTTCCGTGACCGTCAGAATGGAGTCTTCACTGGTCAGGACAACCACGCCGACTACTTCATCATCCTCACTTAAGGTTATTCCCTTGACTCCGGCAGCCAGTCGACCCATGGTGCGAACATCGGACTCATGAAAATGAATAGACAGCCCTTTCTTGGTGACCAGAAAAAGTTCATTTTCCCCGGAGGTTATGGCTGCGGTGAGTATTTCATCATCATCCTTGATAGTCAGGCCGAATTTGCCCTTACGCAAAGGTCGTTTATATTCGGCAATGGAGGTCTTCTTGACCCTCCCTTTTTTAGTTACGGTCAGCACGGTTTTGGACTCATCGGCCTCGGCCAGATTAGCGACCGGCAGGATGGCTGCCACCTTTTCATTCTCCCCCAGCTCAAGCAGGTTGACAATGGCCTTGCCGCGGGCGGTTCTGCCGGCCAGCGGCAGTTCGTAGACCCGCCGCCAGAAAACCCGGCCACGGTTGGTGAAAAAGAGAAAAGTGTCCAGGGTGGAGGCGATATAGAGATTAGTCACAAAATCATCTTCAACCGTGGTCATTCCACGAACTCCCTTACCGCCGCGTCGCTGGGCCCGGTACAGGCTAAGGGGATTTCGCTTGATATATCCTTTGTGGGTAACGGTGACCACCATCTCTTCCGGGACAATGAGATCTTCGGGCAGGATCTCGTCCGGCGCGTCAATAATCTCCGTTCGACGTTCGTCGCCATAATCGTCACGAATCTTTTCAAACTCTTCCCTAACTATCTGAACAACCAGGGCATCATCGCCAAGTACACTTTTCAACCATTCGATACGCTTGATTATCTCCTCATAATCCTTGACGATCTTATCCCGTTCCAAGCCTGTCAACCGTTGCAGACGCATGTCTAAAATGGTCTGGGCCTGGATTTCCGAAAGCTCAAAACGACTGATCAGACCTGCTTTTGCCTCAGCCGGATTGGCGGATCCTCTGATCAGCGCCACCACTTCGTCAAGATTGGAAATGGCAATTTTCAGGCCTTCCAAAATATGCGCCTTTTCTTCCGCCTTGCGCAGTTCAAAGGCGGTCCGTCTGTAAATAATC
Organism: Desulfobulbaceae bacterium; assembly: GCA_011322715.1. Taxonomy (GTDB): domain Bacteria; phylum Desulfobacterota; class Desulfobulbia; order Desulfobulbales; family Desulfobulbaceae; genus DRLX01. Next base: position 1,809 of record DRLX01000538.1, on the reverse strand, counting down.
GTTTTACGGTGCAGAATAAAATGCTCAAGTACCTGTTTGAGATTAAGAATCTCCGGCTTGTTGTTGACAATGCAGAGCAGGATAATACCGAAACTTTTCTGCAACGGTGTCATCTTGTACAGTTGATTGATAACGATTTCGGGCATTTCATCTTTGCGCAGCTCAAGAACAATGCGCAGACCGTGGCGATCTGATTCATCACGGACTTCAGAAATGGAGGTAATCCGTTTTTCCTTCATCAACAGGGCAATTTTCTCCACCAGAGTCGCCTTGTTCTGCTGATAGGGAATTTCCGTAATAATAATGGATTCGCCGCCCTTTTTCCGTTCCTCAACATGGGTGCGCGAACGCATGATCACCACGCCTCTTCCCGTCTCATAGGCCTCGCGGATTCCAGCCCGGCCGCAGATGAAACCACCGGTTGGAAAATCCGGTCCGGTGATAATCTCCATCAGTTGATGAACGGTCAGGTTGGCATCATCAATCAGAGCGATCAGGCCGTTCATAACCTCGGTCAGGTTATGGGGGGGAATCTTGGTTGCCATGCCCACGGCAATACCCTCGGAACCGTTGACCAGGATATTGGGTATTTTGGAGGGCAGGACGGATGGTTCCTGCAGAGAGTTATCGTAGTTGGGGATAAAATCAACGGTTTCCTTGTCCAGATCGTTAACGATTTCCTGGTCAAGTTTGGTCATCCGGGCCTCGGTATAGCGCATGGCCGCCGGGGCGTCGCCATCCATGGAACCGAAGTTTCCCTGGCCGTCTACCAGGGGATAGCGGAGGGAAAAATCCTGGGCCATGCGTACCAAGGTATCGTAGGCCGCTGTATCACCGTGGGGATGATATTTACCGATAACGTCACCGACGATCCGCGCTGATTTGATATAGGGCCGGTTGTACGTATTGCCCAGCTCCCGCATGGCAAAAAGGACCCTTCTGTGGACCGGTTTCAGGCCGTCTCTGACGTCGGGCAGGGCGCGGCCGACAATGACGGACATGGCATAATCAAGATAGGATTTCCGCAGTTCCTGCTCAATGGTAATGGCGGGAAAATCCTGTTGTTCGTTTTCCATTTCAGTGGTCATACTGAATTGTTATCCTTTAATTTTTTCTAATGATGACAAAAAGTGCCTGAAAAACCGCGCAGCACCAAAAAAATACATATATCTTGCGGATTCAGATATCAAGCTCCGAGACCTCAAGGGCATGGTTCTGGATAAATTCCCGCCGTGGCTCTACCTTATCACCCATCAGGGTGGTAAACATGTCGTCGGCTGATTCCGCATTATCTATTTTTACCTGAATTAAAGTCCTATTTTCCGGATTCATGGTGGTATCCCACAACTGTTCCGGATTCATCTCTCCAAGACCCTTATAGCGCTGCAGATGGCTGCCGCGAAAGGTTTCTTCTCGGACGACCTTGATCAGTTCATGCCAGTTTGCCGCCGGATATTCCTTTTCCTGGCCATTGGCGCCGGTTCGAATGATGGTAAACGTATCGTCAAGAAAATCCTTCAACTCGTCATAAAGATCCAGGCCATGCCGGTATTCGGCTATCAGGGGAATATTCGGTCCCAGGGTCGTCATGACATGAAACTGACCATGAAAGGAAATATCCACCTCATAACAACTGGGCCGCCAGCGGCAGGTACGAATATTACCGACCGTCGGTTTGAGTTCTTCCATCTTTTTGAGAAGATCTTGCAGAAATTGTTTATCTTCAAACTGGTCCGCCGTATGAACATTGTTTTCAAGGAGGAGCAGGACCATTTTCTCCGGATAGTTCATTCGTTCCATATAGTTGAT
>DRLX01000537.1 GCA_011322715.1 Desulfobulbaceae bacterium | reverse complement strand
CGGAAAAAAAACGAACCCCTTCCCCTGCGCCGGTAAAGGATTGCGGAGGGCGGAAACGACGGACCAGTAAACGGGAAGTCAAGGCGCTGGTTGACAAAAACGCGGTGGATGAGCTGGCCGCGCTTTGTTTTGAGGACAGACGAACCCTGCGTTTTTTGCAGCGTTTACTGTATCAGGCCGACCACCGACAGCGATATAAAACCGCCTGGATCATAGGGCAGGTCTGCGCGCAGGTATCAAGTCGCGAGCCCGGCCTGGTTGCCGATCTTCTGCACCGGTTGTTTGAAGCCTGCAGTGACTCCGCCGCCACCCCCTGGGGGATGGTGGAAGCTATCGGCGCAATTATAGCGCTCAGACCCGATATTTATGGCGCATTTACCCGGCACCTGCTTAATTTTATGGGCGATCCTTCGACCCAGGAGGCGGTTTTGTGGGGATTGGGGGAGATCGCCGACCGACGTCCGGACCTGATTCGCAGCACGCCGTTTTATTCCACCTTTCACTTCCTGGGTCATGACAATCCGGTGGTGCGTGGTCTGATGGTGAGGCTGCTGGGAAGAATACGGGCAAATGAAGCATTGATGCAGATTATCGGTTTACAGCAGGATGACAGTGAAGTGACCTTTTTTGAACAGGGTGACATGACAACGACTACGGTTTCCGAGCTGGCCTATGCAGCAGTCGACCTGATCAGGCGTAAGTGATCAGGGGCACCGCACGGAGTCTCGCAGGCTCGCTTACCTCTTCGCACGGTCGCGACTGTTCGCATAGTGGGCTATAGCGATGAGCCGCGCCTGCACGAATCTACGGCACCCCTGATCACTTACAGGTTAAAGGTGTATGAAAACACATAGTTGCAAATCCTGTTGCCGGTTACGATCAGGCACGGCCGGCCGGGAACAGGAAGCACAGAGGAGAGAGATAATGGTGAGTGAAAGTATTCAGCCGCTGAATTCCATCGGCCCCATGAATGACGGCACATCCTCCGACGGTGATGATGATTTTAAAAATCCCGCCCGCCGCGATTATGTCAAAGGCCGCGAACAGTACACCGCCGGTGATTATGCCGCTGCCGCCCATTCTTTCCACAATGCGTTGCGTGGCTTTGAAGAACAGAATGATGAGCAGGGAATCGCCAATGCATCCGATCGGTTGGGTGATGCCTGTATGGGCCGGGAAGAATATGCGATGGCCTTGGAACATTACAATCGTGCTAGAGACATTTGCGGCAAAGAGGAGGATTCTTTTTCTATCCTGTCGTTGCATAAAAAAATGGCCGCCTGTTACAGAAAGCTTGACCGGCTTGATGAGGCGCAGGAATTGCTGTTTGATATGCTCGAGCATTATCAGTTGTTGCAAAATCCCAAGGGGGCGGTTGATATTCTGACGGTCATGGCCGAGGTGTTTATTCAGCAGGGAAGGATATCCGAGGCAGCGGATGCCTACAGGACCGTTTCCTCCATCCATGCAAATTTCAAGCATAAGCGCCTGGCGGAGGAGTTTGCGCAACGGGCGGATGAACTGCTGCAGGAGTAAAAAGTGTTTACCGGAATTATCCAGGGTATCGGAAAAGTTATTGAAAAACGACCTGCCGGCGGCGGCATGGTTTTTGGACTGGAAGCGGGTTTTGACCTGACCGATCCGGAAGAGGGAGAGTCCATTGCCGTTAACGGCACCTGCCTGACGGCCCGGGAGATCCATGGCCGCCGCTTTCTGGTTGATGTCTCACCGGAAAGCCTCTCGCGAACCGGGCTTGGAGCCCTGAAGGTGGGAAGCCGGGTGAACCTTGAGCGGGCGCTTCGTCTCAGCGACAGGCTGGGTGGTCACCTCGTCAGTGGTCATGTTGACGCTCTGGGACGGGTTGAAGAGCGGCAGGCCGCAGGTGATTTTACCCTCTTTACCTTTTCCCTTGACGAAGGTCTTACCCGGTATATTATTGAGAAGGGTTCCATCACCATAAACGGGGTGAGTTTGACGGTCAACAGTTGCAGGGGCAACAGGTTTTCCGTTTCCATCATTCCCCACACGCTGGTCGTAACCACGCTTGGGGATTTGAAAATTGGTGATCAGGTCAACCTTGAGGTTGATATAATCGGTAAGTATGTGGAAAAGCTGCTTGCCGGGCAGTCGACCACGCAGGGTCAGGAAAGCAGGATCAATCCCGCCTTTCTGGCAGAACATGGTTTTTTACGATAGACCGGCATGGCCGGGTCAAAATAACGAGGTTCACAATGGCTGTCAGCCCAATAGAAGATGTCATCAAAGATATACAAGACGGCAAAATGATCATCCTTGTTGATGATGAAGACCGGGAAAACGAGGGCGACCTGTGCATGGCCGCAGAAAAGATAACGCCTGAGGCAATCAACTTCATGGCCACCCATGGCCGCGGCCTGATCTGCCTGGCCATGAGTCCTGACATTATAGAACAACTAGGCCTGCCCATGATGGTGCAGAATAATCAGTCTCCTTATGGAACCGGTTTTACCATCAGTATTGAGGCCCGTACCGGTGTCAGTACCGGTATTTCGGCGGCTGATCGTGCGAGAACCATTGAGGCGGCGGTCGACCCGGATGCCACCCCCCGGGATATTATCAGCCCCGGGCATATTTTTCCGCTCCGTGCTCGTAAGGGCGGGGTCCTTGTGCGGACCGGACAGACCGAAGGCTCGGTTGACCTTGCCCGGTTGGCCGGCATGCGGACCGCCGGTGTGATCTGTGAGATTATGAAAGACGACGGTACCATGGCCAGGATGCCGGATCTGGAAAAATTTGCTGCCGAACATGATATTAAAATTGCCACCATTGCTGATCTGGTCGCTTATCGGTTACGTAAGGATGTGCTGGTGCATCGTGCCGCCGAGGCCCGTCTGCCGACTGAGCATGCCGGAGAATTCAGGGTCATTGCTTATACCAATGATGTCGATAATTTTGAGCATGTCGCCCTGGTCAAGGGCGAAATCGATTCGGACAAGCCGGTAATGGTCCGGGTGCATTCCGAATGTCTGACCGGTGATGTCTTTGGGTCCGCCCGTTGTGATTGCGGTGAACAACTGCATGCGGCCATGCAGATGGTCGATCAGGAGGGTACCGGTGTGGTTCTATATATGCGTCAGGAAGGTCGTGGTATAGGTCTGGTGAATAAACTACGTGCTTACAGGCTGCAGGATGAAGAAGGACTCGATACCGTTGAGGCCAACGTGGAGCTGGGATTTAAACCGGACCTGCGTGATTACGGTATCGGTGCCCAGATTTTACGGGACCTCGGGGTAAGACAGATGCGGCTGTTGACGAATAATCCTAAAAAAATAGTCGGTCTTGAGGGGTATGGCCTCAAGGTAACGGACCGACTGCCCATTGAGATTCCCGGAGATAAGGAAAATAAACAGTATCTGCGTTGCAAACGCGACAAAATGGGACACCTGCTTGAGTTGTATGGCCAGGAACCACTGGGAAATGTACGCCGGGATCCCTGAAGAGGACTGATTGTGGAAGAAAGAACAGAGATTATTGGAATAAAAGGATAAGAAATGGCTACATACATAGAGGGTAATCTTCAGGGACAGGGACGGAAAATTGGTATTATCGTCGCCCGATTCAACTCGTTTATCTGTGAAAAACTGTTGGAAGGGGCGCTTGATTCCCTGGTACGTTCCGGGGTGGCGGATGGTGATATAGAGGTGGCCCGGGTGCCGGGTGCTTTTGAAATACCACTTGTTGCGCAGAAAATGGCCAGGTCCGGCAAGTATGATGCCGTTATCTGCCTGGGTGCCGTTATTCGAGGGGCCACGCCTCATTTTGATTATGTAGCCGGTGAGGTGGCCAAGGGAACGGCCCAGGTTATGCTTGACACCGGGGTGCCAGTTCTTTTTGGTGTGCTGACCACGGAAACTATCGAACAGGCTATAGAACGTGCGGGAACCAAAGCGGGTAACAAGGGTTCGGATGTGGCTATCGCCGCCCTGGAGATGGTCAGCCTGATGGAAGGTATCGGCTGATTGCCGCTACGGAGGCGGTTCATGGGATTACGAAGAAAATCACGGGAACTGGCCCTCCAGTTTTTTTATGGACATGATTTCCAGGGAAGGTCCTGTGATAAAGAAGCTCTGCAAGAGGAATTAGCTGAATTTACCGCCCATTTTGATACCGGTAAAAAAACGCGGCCCTATGCCGAGCAGATTATAAACGGCCTGTGCAGTCACCTCGAAGATGTTGACAACCATCTTGCCGGGCATGCCCACAATTGGCGAATTGAACGGATGTCGGTTGTGGATAGAAACCTCTTGCGTATCGCGACCTGGGAGATATTATATAATGATGACGTTCCTGCGCAGGTTGCAATCAATGAGGCGCTGGAAATCGCTAAACGTTATTCCTCTCCGGATGCTGTTGCCTTTATCAACGGCATTCTCGATGGCTTGCAAACCGGTACCCGTACGGACTGAGGTTTTTCCCCTGCAGGTCAGGTTTTTAAGGATACATTGAGCTCCTTGTCACCGGTTGGAGAACGTCGGTGAACCATTATTCTTCCCAATTATGATGGTGTCGTCAAAAGGATCCCTCGAAATATTTCAATATGTCTGCGTCCTTTTTTACGCTGTTCCTCGAAGGCCTCACTTCGTTCGCTATCTGCATTCATGGCATTTTCAGGCCTTTTGCGACGATCTTTGTGAAGTATGCAGGCTAAGCCATTTTTAATGGCGTCGTAAAAACTTTGATCCGCTGCGTCGTGTGTTCCGTGGCGATTCTTAACATGCTGCATGTATAGTCAAGACCCGCCACGGAACACGACTCCTCGGAGTCTACGCCTTACCTGTATACCTATGTTTTTACTGAGCCGTTTTTAATTGCTATCCAGACTTTTCACGAGTTCATCAGTTATGCCGCCACGCCAAAAAAAACGAAATCAGCAGCAATTCGGCCAGGAAGTATTGGCGGTTTTTTTTCTCTTTTCGGCCCTTTTTCTCCTGCTCAGCTTGGTCAGCTATGCGCGTCCTCTCATTGTCGATGCCCATCCGCATTTGCAACATCCCGCAGATAACTGGTGCGGGACCTTTGGGTACTATGTCGCCTATTCTCTTTTTTCTTTTCTCGGTCTAACGGCTTTCTTCCCGGTAGTTCTTTCTTTGTATTTAGGTATTGTCTCGTTGTTTCCCGGGTCGGTTATACGACGCCTGCCCTTTGTTATGGTCGGGATTACCGGCCTCTTGATTGCATCCTCGGGTTTGCTTGCCCTGGTACGGGAAATCGTTTTCTCTCCTCGTTTTATTTCGCCGGGCGGTTACCTCGGTGGCCTTGTCCAAGGGCTGCTTGGGCCGGTTCTCGGCCAGGTCGGCTCCGTCCTTGTGCTTGTGCTGCTGTTGATCTTTTCTTTAATGGCTGCTGTTCGTTTTTCTCCCATCACGACATTGGGCTATTTTTTTGATAGGGCAAAGGACGTCGGAGAGACCATCGGCAAAAGAGCGGTTCGTTCGTCTGTAAAGAAACCCGCCAACAACAGGCAGCCTGTTGTTGCTCAGGTGGAGTCGTCTCCGGTTTCTGCAGATCCTTCCCCGCCTGCCAGGCCTCTCGTCCATGACCCGGTTCCCCGTGAGACCCATGCCATGGGTGAGGTAGAGGTTGATGAATTCATGCTGAAACCGATCTCCGGAGGTGACTTTCAATTGCCGCCGCTGTCCCTGTTGGAGAAAAAGGAGTCGGATCAACCACCAATTGATAAAGAACATTTTTATCAGGTCAGTAAAATTCTGGTCGCCAAATTACGAGATTTCGGTGTCCAGGGAACAGTCGAGGGAATTTCACCGGGGCCTGTGGTCACTACCTATGAATTTGCCCCGGCCGCCGGCGTGAAAATAAATAAAATTGTTGGTTTGTCCGACGATCTTGCCATGGCGCTCAAGGTAGACCGGGTTCGGGTCGTCGGTTCAATTCCAGGTAAAGCCGCCCTTGGTATCGAGATTCCAAATCCGGTACGCAGGATTGTTTTTCTGCGGGATATCCTCCTTGCCCGGGAATATAGAAATGCCGATTCATTACTCAGTCTGGCCTTGGGCTTCGACGTTGTTGGTCGGCCGGTCATCGCCGATCTGTCCCGTATGCCTCATCTCCTGATTGCCGGGGCCACTGGTGCCGGCAAGTCGGTGGCTATTAATACCTTTATTGCTTCGATTCTTTTCAAGGCTACTCCGGAGGATGTACGGCTGTTGATGATTGATCCCAAGCGGATAGAGCTTTCCGTTTACGAGGGTATTCCGCATCTACTCCATCCGGTGGTCGTGGAACCGAAGATGGCAAGCAGAGCGTTGCTTTGGGCAGTGCGCGAGATGGAGCGCAGATATCGGCTGCTGGAGGAACATAGGGTCAAGTCCTTTGACTCCTATAACCAGGTAGCCGAGGAAAAACTCCCCTATGTCGTCATTATTGTGGATGAGCTTGCCGACCTGATGATGGTGGCCTCCAAGGATGTCGAAACATCCATCGCCCGGCTTGCTCAGATGGCCAGGGCGGCAGGGATGCACATTATCCTTGCAACCCAGCGGCCTTCAGTTGATGTCCTGACCGGTCTGATCAAAGCTAATTTTCCTACCCGTATTTCTTTTAAGGTTTCGTCCAAGGTGGATTCCAGGACAATTCTGGACGGTTCCGGGGCGGAACATCTACTAGGTATGGGAGATATGCTGTTCTTGCCGCCGGGTGCGGCAAAATTACAGAGAATTCACGGTGCCTATATCTCGGAGCAGGAAACTGAAAAACTTATTGCATACTTGAAAGAACAGGGGAGCGCCGAATATGACGAGTCCGTCATGCAAGTGGTGGAAGAAGGTGCCGAGGGTGAGGATGATGCGGAAAAGGAATATGATGCCAAGTATGATGAAGCGGTGGCCATAGTGACCGAAACGGGACAGGCATCAATATCAATGGTACAACGCAGATTGCGGGTGGGCTATAACAGGGCCGCCCGTATGATTGAGATG